>NZ_ATYG01000015.1:0-73029 GCF_000427565.1 Carboxydothermus ferrireducens DSM 11255 | reverse complement strand
TTTCCTTTTTCTCCTTCTTTAGATTTTTTCTCCAATTATTCGCCATTATCTAAACAAATTCCTTTTCTATTTGGCCACGAAATCTGAGCATTGGACGGTTATTTTATGTGAGTAGAAACACCATAGCAACACTACTTTAAAACAAAAGGATACAGAGATAAAAATGTGAATTTACAAATTAATGCGGTACCTATTTTTCAAAATAAATTAGTTTAGGAAGCAGTTGTAATCTGCAAAAATTGCAAATTATTTTAGTAGGCTATTATCAACTTTAGCAAGCAATGAGTAGCAAGCTTATTGATTAGCCGGGGCCAACTCCGGGATAAGGAGGCAATAGCTTCAATGGCTTGCTCGGAGAAAATATTGTGTTTTGCTCCCGCAAGTTCCATTTGATGCTGGATGTAGCCTGCTACCTCTTCTCTGGTTAAAGGCTCAACTTTATAGTTCATAGCAAGCCTTTGAGCAAGAGGCCTATTCTGGTTTAAGGTAAGTTTATCTAAAAGATGAGGAAGGCAAGAGAGAACCAAGATAAACGGATTTTCCGAATCTATGCTAAAGTTAAAGAGAATACTTATATTGCAAAGGAAAAGGTCTTTAGCCATCTGCATCTCGTCTAAGATAAAAACCGGAGTTATCTTTCTTTCCCGAAAAAACATGAGTACAGCAGTTTGAATTTGGTGAATAAGGTCTACCTTGCGAAACCTTGGTTAAAGGGCATTTAGCAATTAATTGTATGAGGTGGAGAAATGTTTTTCGGACTCCAAAAAATTCGTATTTTTTCTGAAAACGGCGACTTAGCATCTTATTTACAAGAAAAGCAAGAAGCCCTAAAAAAAAGTATTTTCGATGAATCTGAACACTATTTATTGAACGTTAATGAAGAAGAATATATAAAGTATAAAGTTGATGAATTTAAAATAGAACCTCTTAAACTACATTATGAACATGCTTATGCAGAACATAAGGAAGAACTTATACCAGCGGAGTTATTTCCAAGAGATTTTTATGTAATTTCAGGTAAATCTTATCCCAAAATGGTCATTTATTTCCACATACCAGTTGAGGGAGAGTTAAAACTTCTAACATACACGCCAAGTACCAGGATTCTTTGGACTGAGGAAATGTTTTTAAACAAGTCAGAATTGATTTTTCGGAGAATTCAATTTAGAGATAACGTTGAAGCTATTAATAGAGATTACGAGGCAACAGTGCAAAATCTAAGAAAGATGGAAGCTTATATTAACGAAGATGTAAATAACTTTAATAATACTCTGCGGACAAAGATAGAAGAGATTTTCAGGGGTCGAAAACAGGAATTGTTGAAAAGGCGGAACTTACTTTCGAGTTTAGTTGTTCCGATTAAACGTTCTGATAATGTACCGGAAACTTTTGTTATACCTTCTCCAGGAGTGAAAAAGAAAATTGCAGTTAAACCTCAAGTATTTGAAAAAAGATTTACCCCAGAACCAGCACTTGACATGCAAACATATAAGGATATTCTAAAACTAATCCATGATATGGGCAAAGAATTTGAAAGGAAACCATCTGTTTATTCAGGCAAAAGCGAGGAGCAGCTGAGGGATCATTTTTTAATGTTACTTGAACCTCATTTTGAAGGTTCTGCAACGGGAGAAACTTTTAATAAGAACGGAAAAACAGACATACTTCTTAGGTATGAAGGCAGTAATGTGTTTATAGCGGAATGTAAATTCTGGAGAGGAAAGGGAGCCTATCTTGACGCAATAAGTCAGCTATTGAGCTATTTGACATGGCGAGATTCTAAAGCAGCAATAATCTTGTTTGTAAGAAATAAAAATATATCCGATGTCTTAAAAACGATTGAGGTGGAAACACCTAATCATGGGAACTATTTGGGGTTTGTTAATAAAGAAGACGAATCTTGGTTTAATTACCGCTTTCATATAAAAGGTGACCGAAACAGAGAAGTGAAATTAGCAGTAATGGTTTACCACATTCCGACAGTTCACTGAAGTACAATTTTATGATCTAAAAATAATTTTTTATCAAGAAAAGAATAAGTGAGGTGCCCTGATGAATGATATAGAAAGCGAAAAGAATTTTTATATCAAAAAATTACAAGATTATTTAGAATTGATAAATCAAATTTACTCATTAATAAATCAAAATAATAAAGAAATTGCCCGCTTAAAATACAAGGAACTAAAAAATGCTTTAAAAGGTGATTTTCACAAATATAATACGCAAAGAGAATTTAATAAAATAAGTGAATACGGGAAGGCAGTGTATTACTCGTTAATTATGCAAGTATATGCCAATATTAATGTAAGCACAAATTCAAGCCTGACTGAAATTAAACAAGCAGTTATTGAAATTGAATCTGAATTAAATTACATTCTTAGTAACATTGAAAAATAACTTAAAAAGGTTTTTCTATCTTAAAACTTGTTCTTCGGAAAAAAGTGTTAAGACTTGATACCTGAGTGCAGTCAGAATGTTTTAGTGTTCGGTGTTTAGGGGTGGCACAGGGGAGTGGGCGATCTATTTTGCGCATTTGGTGATGAATCCAATTGGAATAAGGGGAGATATCGTTCAATAGGCTTAATTTCACTACCCAAAAGATATGTTAAGGAAATTGAAGAAAAAATCAAACTTATTTTGAAAAAAGAAAAGCTAAAAGAGTTTAAGTGGAAAGAACTGAATCGGAGCGAAACAAAACGTGCTGCAACGAAATTGCTTGACTTATTAGTCCATTATGCTTGCCTAAATGTATTACGTGCAGATGTTTTGATTTGGGATATAACTGATAAAAGACATGATGTATTAGCAAGAGATGATACTGCGAACTTGCAGTTTATGTATTATAAACTTTTAAAGAATGTCTTGACTCAAAAATGGCCAGACGAAAGCGAATGGATTTTAGTTTTTGATGAGATTTCAGGTGTGGATTGGAATGATGTAGGTTATTACTTGAAGAAAAAAGAGGTAACTTTTGATTTTGAAAAAAATATATTTACTCAAAACAATTTTAGCTTTCGGTTAAAAAGAGAGTTTAAAATTTCCGAAATTCATTCGCCAAACAACTGCTCGGTGGAATTTCCAATAGTTCAGCTGGCAGACCTGATGGCTGGTATAGCAGCATTTTCCTACGAATATTTTACATTTTTTAAGAGATATAAAAGCAAAGACACATTAAGTTTATTTTGTGATGCAACTGATGATGACTGTAAAAATATTCCACGTTCAAAACGGGAAAAGTTTGAAGTCCTTGAGTATTTTGATAACCTATGCAAAGATAAAAAGCTTGGCGTAAGCTTAAAAGAAAAGAAAGGATTATATACTTTTAATTCAAAAAACCCGATTAATTTTTGGTTTTACACTCCGCAACATCCTGCAGATAAAGCTCCTACTAAAAAATTTAAAATTGTAAAAAGGCTTTAAAGGAAGTGAATATTTTTTACAAAAGGAATTACCCAAATATTGCAAAGACACTGTTTCGCAGAGCGTAATTTAAGAGGAGGGGTTGGATGACAAGCAAAGTATTTAAATTTTTTTTAGTCTTAAATTTAATAGTTGCCATTACAATATTTGGATGTTCATTCAATAAAAATAAGGAGGGTAAAATTAAAAAAATAAATAAAGACGAAAATATAACGTCAATTTATGAACAAACTTATAAAGATAATATCACTTTTCAAGAAAATACTGTAGCAAAGAGTTCATATACCGTTAGGGCTGAAACTTCAAACAAAATTCAAAAGAGTAATACAAAAGTTATTGTTCCAACAAAACTTGAAGTAACTGAGATGTTTGATAAATTACATAAATTCTATACGGATTATTACGGGACTAAAAAGGAATATATTGATAGCATAAAAAAAATAATTAATAATCTACCCCCAGAATGGCAAGCTGGTGTAATGGTAGTAAGATTTATCAACAATGAAACAAATGAATTTGATTGTGACTATTTCCCTATAGTAAAAACAACTGATGGTTATATATTTGCAATTTATTACTTAAAGGGAGTGGAAGTATGTGAAGTTAATTATGAAAATGTATATGGCGATATATGGAGTCCTGTATCGCAAGCAGAAATAAATCCGATTGCAATTTGGCGGTCAAGCAAAGTATGGAAAGAAAAACAGGATAAGATTTGGAGTAGAAATTATTGGAAAATACATGGTTTTTTTGAAGATCCCGACTTACCCGATGCTGAATGGTTATCTCTTAATTAAGTAAGAAGAGGTAAAATAAAACGATTTTTTTCAAAATATTTCTTTCTGTTTTTTATTAAACCTAGTTATTCATTTAAAAAGTTAATTTTCTTTTTTGGTACAGGATGAACTATAAATTTTCTTGACATAATGCTTGAGTTTTTCTAAACTAAAATTAAGCAGGAAATATTTTCTTTATTTGGCGTTCAAGTAAGGACAGCCTCAAAAAAGTTTTTAAAGGCCTCCTATGTGCCTTAACATTTTTAACGTTGGTCTCAAGGACACATTTTGCTCAAAAGTTTTCAGGGCAAAGTGTGTCCTTTTTGATTTTTCCAAAAGAAAAGGGGTGATGGGTAATTAGCATAAGTTGGGTTGAGGTTGATATTCAAACAGGCAAGCCTTTACCTAATCAAAGTGATTTGATAGGTAAAACATATTCTGATCCGCAGGGCAACATTATTGAGGTTGTAGGAATTTGCAATCTTTTCCCTGCAACCCACGTTGTCGTTGAAAGGAAGAATGATGGAAGAAGATGGAGCGTAAACGCTGAACTTATAAGAAACCTGTAAGTTTGGCGTTTTTAGTCCAAAAGCCGTCTGTGAGCGTCCAAACCGCTTGCAGGCGGCTTTTTGCGTTTTAATCCAAAATTCCAGAGGAGGAGTGGTCGAAATGGTAGCTTACCTTCAAACCTATCCAAACCGTGAGCGGGCAATAGTCCAAAAAATCTTGAACAGCCGGGCCCTTAAAAACAACCTGAAAGAGGTTGTGGTGATGTATCCCGGAATGGGATACATCAAAATTGAACTTATCAACCAGGTAAATTCGCAGTATCTCAAAATCTCCGGCGTTTTGCGGGTACTGGAAGAGGTGAACTGCTGATGCTAACAGCAGTTCTCACCTCTGAAAGTAAAACGGGGATACTACTGTTTGGGTCGCCGGAGGAACACAAGGAACTTATTCTTAATTCTGCTGCTTATTACGGAGCAGAAGGTCTAAAAAAGATATTTGAGGAAAGCGAAAAAATCTTCAAACTATACTCTGGGTTTCATCCCGAGCTGGCGGGTGAAACTGCAGTTGAACTGTTAAGTTCTTTTGGTTTTGAAGACTTCACAATGTTCTGTACAGCAGAAGTTGTTGAAAATGAAGGGGGGGCTTATTTCAAGGTCTACCCCGATAAAGTAACCTTACGCTATGAAAGAGACGGAGTAGAACTTATTTATCCAATCAATTATCCCAACCTGCGTGTTCTCAAAGCCTCATAAATCCAAATCCCTGCCGTGTTCATCTCATCCCTCACCTTTCTCACGGCAGGGAATGAAAAGCCTTTATGCCTTTGACCTCTGCCGGGAAACCGGCAGGGGGAATGGGCATAAAAGCATTTTAGGGTCAGGTAAGACCCGAAACAAGCCCAGATTAAGAGCCTCGTATGGCTCTAATAAAAAATTTAGAGGGGTGGTCTAAATGGAAGGTACTTTACTTCCAAACACGGCAGTTAAGTATGCAGTGCGTAAGCACTACGAAAATTTAACTGCCAGTCAACAAATTGAGTTGCTTGCCAGAGAGGTGCAGGCACTCAAAAAGTTAAACCTTTATCTTCTCCAAAAGTTAGTTAAATTAAATCAAATCCAAAGGGGGAATTTCTAATGAGCATCAACCAAGTGTTTTTAGTGGGTCGTATTACTGCCGACCCAGAGTTAAAAACCAGTCAGGCAGGAGTTAATTATGTGCAGTTTACTCTGGCCGTTGACCGTCCCAAGACGGCCAACAATCAAAATCCCGGTACTGATTTCATTCCGGTAGTAGTATTCAACGGGCAGGCCAAGAACCTTGCCCAGTATGTCAAGAAAGGCCGTCAGTTAGCCATTGTCGGCAACCTGCGGGTAGACCAAATTACCTATCAGGACGGAACAAAGAAAACTTCTATCCGGGTATTTGCGGAACGGATTGAGTTTTTGGGAAACCCTAACGGTAATCAGGCACAACCGCAGGAACAACAAGCCAAAAGTAAGCAGGGAGTAAGGCAATTGCCACAAGCACAGCCTTCACGTAGTACGCAACAGCAGGCAAAACCGCAACAAACACAACCTGCACAGCAACCCCAAATTCAAGGGGTAGTGGAAGAAATTGAATTGCCGGATGACTTCAATTTCGACTTACTTGACGAAAACTTACCGTTTTAGTCTAAAAAGGAGAGGGGAAACCCTCTCCTTAAACTTTTAAAAAAAACTCAAAAAAGGAGTGGTGCGTTGTGTCTAATAAAAATTTAGTTCAGTTACCTAATCAAAATCAATCTATTATTGAAGCTCCCACATTAACCCGGGAGCAGATAGAACTTGTTAAAAACACGGTTGCCAAAGGGGCAACTGACGACGAATTGCAAATGTTCCTGCATATATGCCAAAGATACGGACTCGACCCATTTAGAAAGGAGCTTGTTTTCCAAAAGTTAGGAGGACAAGTTACCTTCATTACCAGCCGTGACGGATACCTCAAAATTGCAATGCAAGATCCAAACTACAGGGGGTTACAGTCGGCGGTAGTAAGAGAAGGCGACGAATTTGAGTTTATCCCTTCCGAATTCCAAGTCCGGCATAAATTCGGTAAGACCAGAGGTAAAATTCAAGGTGCATGGGCTATTGCATACCACGCAAAAAGAAACCCTATGGTCGCTTATGTAGAATTTGCCGAATACGTAAATCCCAATTCGCCGACGTGGAAGAAATATCCGTCAGCGATGATCCAAAAAGTAGCGGAGGTTTTTGTACTCCGCAGGCAGTTTAATATCTCCGGCGTAGTAGCAAAAGAAGAAATCTCCTACGAAGCCGAAGACGAAACTGTTGTAGAAATCCCGGCCGCTAAAGTTACGGTTGAGCCCGCTGAACCTATCCAAGCTGAAGTGGTAGTTGAACCAGTACCCGAAGTTCAAGAAGAGGTGCAAGCAGAAGTAGTAACCGAACCTGCACCTACTGCCGAACCTACTCAAGAGCCAGCTAAAGCAAAAGTCGAAGATAAAGCCGTCACGGTCTTCGTGATGGCAAATAAAGACGGGAAGGTAATCGAAGCCTGTGATGTGGCAGACGACACACGTTACATTATCGCAGGGGACTTCAAAGATGCTTTTCCAGGTGTAGTAATAAACGTTGCAGGTAAAGCGGCGGGCAACAAGATTAAGGCTGAAACCGTAGAACTTGTCCAAGTTTTAGAAGCAACCGGGGAAGTGAAAGCAATAAATACAACCCCTAAAGCCAACTGGTATACAGTTGATGTCGCAGGAATTATGGTACTTGTTGCTACTCCAGCTGATTTAAAAGCAGAAGTAGGGCAAAAAGTTATATTTGCAGGGAAATTTCAAGAGGTAGCTGGAAAACAAGTGGTTATAGCAAAAGAATTCCGGGTCGAAAATGAGTAATCTAAAGAGGGAGCGGGCAACCGCTCCTTCTTTAATCTCATCTCAAGGAGGGGTCTAAAATGCAGGGCATTACCTCTGCACAGTTAAATTATCTCAAAGCAAAGGCTTTTCATGATGCCGTATACAGCGAATATTTAGAACGAACTAAAAATTTGAACTTTGATGAAGACTTTGATAAAGCCTTCTGGAAATCAGAGAAAATCAGGGAAGAATTGAACCTGTCGGAAGCAGAAAGAGAGCTAACCGAAGCGGAAGAAGAACTTATAAAGTTGCTGAAAGAAAAAGTTCAAAATCTTCCCGGGTATGACGACACTATCGAAAAGGCATTTAATGCCCGACATCTTCTTAACATTCGCAAGGAGCTTGTCGGGTTAGCCTTAAATTTGAGGGACGAATAATTCGTCCCTTATTCCAAAAATAAAGGGGAGTGGTTAAAATGCTTAAACAGGTTTCGGTTTATCCAAAAAACGTGGAGGCCGCTAAAGAGAAGCTGGCTGACACGGAAATATTATTTGCAGATAAAGAAAAGAGTACACTCTTTATCCGTGTGGGAAAACACGGGTTAGAGTATTACGGCGACGAAAACAAAGTCGTACATAACTGTACGGCTTTGTCCCATGGACGTCCCTGTTATCACCTCGGGGCGTTGTATTACTACATTGAAAAAGAGGGGTTACCAGTTCCACCGGCCAAAAGAGGACTGGCAACCTTTGTGATAGACACAGAGGAAGAACAGTTAAAAGATGTAATTGACAAAGCAGAAGTCTTAAAACATATGACTGATGAGGAAATAGACGAAAAATTAGAAAAGCAAAAAGCCGAAGCAGAGAAGAAAAAAGCCGAAGAAGATGCCAAGCAAAAGTTGTACAAAGAAATCGAAGAAGGAAATGATGAAATTTTAAAAACCCTTTCTAAAATCCTTCCTTACAGGTTACTCCAAAGACTTAAAACCTTCCGTGAGGCTCAAAACTCCCGCCTTACCGAAGAGCAAAAATCCCGTGTGCCAAGTCTAAAATATATTCCCTCAAACGGCGAATTCGTAAAAGCCCTGTCCGCACTCCTGCACCCAGTTTGGTCAGCTCCCTTGCTGACCGGGCCAAAAGGTACAGGTAAATCCACATTAGCCGAAAGTCTTGTAGCGGCACTCAATTTGCCCGTCGTAAAAATCTACGGCGGGATTGACGTGAACGCCGAAGGTTTGCTGGGTGGAAAAACCCTCGTACCCGTTGAAAACAAAATAGACGCAGTAACGGAGATGAGATTAAGAACAGCGGCCAAGGCGGCAGGGGTAGCAATAGAACCGATATTGCAAAAACTTAAAGAAGTCCAATTAAGGGTTTCTTTTGAACCCGGACTGCTGTTAAACCCCGTACTTAATGGTGAAATGGTTGTAATGGAAGAAGTCAACATGTTACAACCCGATGTAACAAGTTTACTGCACGGCTTGCTTGACTGGTCGAAGCAACTGTCAGTACCGGGTTACAGAACCGTTACCGCACCGGAATATTTCCGGCTGGTCGGGACAATCAATCCGGACTATGCCGGAACTAAAGAACTCAACGAAGCATTTGAAGACCGTTTTAGATTGATTGAAGTACCGTATCCGGAAAGAAAGGTACTACTGCAAGTGTTATTGCAGGAAACGGGTATCGAAAAAGAACTTGCAGAAGTGATGGTAGATATATTTGAAAGAATTAGAGGCCGGGTTGAAAACGGGGACTTAGACACACGGGCATTGTCATTCCGCCGATTACTTCGTGCGGCAGAAGACATAAAACTGGAAATAGACGAACCCTTCAAATGCATCCAGTCCAACCTTGCGGAGGGACTGGACGAAGTCGAAAAGAACATCATTATCGAAATTGTGCGTGATTATCAGAGAAACTTCTAAAACTGCGGGGAATAGTATCCCCGCAGTAAACTTCTTAAAGGGAGTGGTCAAAATGAGCGTTTTAGAGAATATTTATCAAACCTATGCACGTTCCCTGACGGAACTGAACGAATTGAAAATCATCGTGGACGGCGGAGATAGCCGGACGGATATGAAAAATATCTACGTCGGCCCGCCTGCCATTGAGTTGAAAGACTTCTTTGAAGAATACCTTTATCAAAAGTCCACAGTAGCTCACGAATGTGGGCATCTGCTGTACACTCCAAAAGAAGCATTAAAGCAGTTGAACAACATTTTTGAGAAATACATCTATAACGCTTTAGAAGATGTTCGCATTGAACGGGCATTGGGTAATCGCTATCCCGGGCTTGCGGCACTATTTGCACTGCAAAAGAAACTTTATTTTGAACGCCGCAAGAACTGGGGAAATTCACCTTTCATAAAGAAAACTTTCGGCATCTTCTGGATAGGCAGTTATGGGAAACTGCCGCCTGCTCTGGAAAGCGACCCAGAAGTAGTAGAGTTTGTGAGGGAAAACCTGCAACTGATCGAAAAAGCAACAACAGCAGAAGATCCAATGATAACGCTGAAAATCGCCAAAGAACTTGCAGACAAAGCAAATCCTAACATGAACGACCTTGTAGAAGCAGAACAAATCTCTATAAATATCCCTGCAACAGGCAGGCCGCAGAAAGCCGAAATTAAACAGGATACCAGAATGTACAAAGTCCAACTGCCAGCACCTGCACCCACAAACGAAGAAAATCAAACTCCAGAAGAAAGTCAACCTAAAGAAGAAAATTTACCATCTAATCAACAGCAGGAAGCTGAAAGTCAAAATTTCCAGCCCAGCAGCCAGCCAGAAGAAACCCAAGAACCCGATGAACCAGAAGCAGACGACAACAGCGGTAGTAGTAAAGCCGAAGAAACAGAGCCAGCCAAAGAAGAAAGCAATCATTTAGCCGGAAGCAATACGGAAACCAGTAATCAAGAAGAACTCGAAGAAGAAAACAAAATTCCTGCCGATGAAGGGACAGAAAACGAAGAATTGGAAGAAACAACAGAAGAAGTGGAAGCAGAAGAAGAAAAGCAAGAAGAACCCGGTTATCCAAACACGACAGGAGAAGAACAGGGAACAGAACCCAAAACCGAAGAAGAAGCTAACAAAGAAGTACAGGAAACATCATTTAACGAAGAAGAATTCAACTACCCGGAAACCGAAAAAGAAGAATTCAGAGAACCAGAAGAACCGGAAATGAACGAAGAAGATGAAGAATTCCCGACAGACGAACCAGCAGAAGAAGAAATAGACGAAATAAGTGAAGAAGAACTAAAAGAAGCACTCGAAAACCTAAAAGAAGAACTTAGCGATGAAAGAAAAGCCGAAATTGAAGAAGAAAAAGAAATTGAAGGCGAAACCAACTTTGACCCGCAGGCAATAGAAGAAGCATTAAAAGCACTTAAAGCCGAAGCCAATGCAGTCTATAAAAAAGTCCAAATGGAACGCAAAAATAAGCCGGACTACAACAGGTTAAACCAGCAGATGAAAACGTGGGTCAAGGAAGAGCTTTGGCAGAAAAGGCCAATACACAAAAAACACGAAGCAGAATTCTATACGTTAAGACCAGAACCAGCGTTATACAAGAGAATTGTTCAACGAAATCAAAAACAAATTCGGGAACTGACAACTTCAATCAAAAGGGCAATTGAAGCCAGAAAAGCACTTCTTGAAAGAGGAAAGAAATACGGAAGATTGGACAAGTCTTCCATCTGGAAGGTAGGAGTGAAAGAACTAAATCTATTCTCAAGAAAAAACAACCCACGGCAGGAAAAAGTAGCCTTTTATCTGCTGGTGGATTGTTCCGGCAGTATGGGCATAACCGTAAGTGGAACTGAAAAAAACAGAATGGAGATAGCAAGAGAAGCGGCAACGGTTTTTGCAGAAGCACTTAAAGCACTAAACATACCCTTTGCCGTAACAGGATACTCAAGCGGAAGCAAATGCAATTTCTACCGGACAGTTCGGTTTGGTTATTATGATGAAGACTTACCAAGAATTGTGAATTTAACCAGCGGATATGGCAGCAGACACGGGNTTTTCATTCAGGTTGCCGCAAAAGAACTTTCGCTGCGGCAGGAAGAGAAGAAATTTTTAATCGTAATAACCGACGGACTGCCGGAGGATGATGCAGAATACAACAGATACGGTTACAGGGACGTAGCAGAAGCGGTAACAGACGCAGAAAAGATGGGAGTAAAGGTAATAAACCTGTTCATAGGCAACGAAAGAGACGCAAAAGAAATCAAAAAAATTTTCAAGCACACCATAAACCTTCATCAACCAGAATTCCTGCCGAAAGTTTTAGGAAATCTTCTTGCGAAACTAATCTAATACATCTAACCTTGTACTCCCGACCGCTCACCCTGCGGGGTGGGCGGAAACGGCAGTACAAGTAATTTAGGGGCAATTAAGTCCCGAAGTAAAGAACAATTAAGGTGCTGTTAAGTGCCTAACAAAAAGACTTGTACTGTCCAAAAAAATTTTTAGAGGGAGTGGTCAAGATGCTGTTTTCCTACTCAAGACTGGACAAGTATCAGACTTGTCCAAAAAGCTTTTATCTCAAGTATGTTGTTCAGATACCAGAGAAGCCGACAGCCTCTCTGGCGTTGGGCAAGGCGGTACACGCAGTAATCGAAAATGTGGTCAAAACCCAAAATTTCTCAAAGCCGTACATTGAAATTCTTGCAAAATCATTAGGCGAAGCCTACGGGGTAGAAAATCCAGAAGAAATCGTCTGGCTTGCTTTTCGGGACGCAGTCCTGAAAGAAGTTAGACAGGGAGGAACGGTCGAAGAACAGTTTGAGTTAGAACTTTCTCCAGAAGTCCGCCTGCAGGGTTTTATAGACCTCTGGCGGGAGAACGGGAGCAAAATTGAACTAATTGACTGGAAAACAAACTACAACACTTACACTCCAACTGACACCTACCAGCTACCATTGTATGCTTACTACCTGCAGGAAAAGACCGGAAAGCCTGTCGCAGGAAGACTTGTTTTCCTGCGGACAGGGGAAGTTTTTGAGCAGGAATTTACCCAAATGGAATTAAAAGAAGCGGTAGGCTGGGCCGTTGCAACCGGGAAAGAGATCCTTCAAAAGATTGAGCAACTTAACGAAGTCCCGGAAGATTTGCTGTTTCCTGCATCACCGTCGCATTTATGTGAATTTTGCGGGTATGCAGGAATTTGTCAGGGACAAATCGAAAACACCTCAGAACCGCAAAGTTACAACGAAGCAGTTAAACTTGCTGAAGAAATAATCAGAATTGAAGCTATTTTAAAGGAAAAGAAAGAACAGTTATATAAGTACATTGAAGGCACTAACATTCCAATTCCAGTTGGTGAGAAAGAGTTCCGGCTGGTAGGTGAAGGTTACTTCAAATGGACACCGGAAGCAGTCAAAAAAGCGTATGAATACGCTGTCCAAAAAGGGCTTGATCCGTTCAAGTACCTTTCACTTACTTCCACAAATGCCGAAAAAATGGGGCTTACTGATGAGGACATTAAAAGCCTCGGGGCAGAGTGGAAGGAACGGAAGCCAAGTCTGAAACTGGTCAAAAGAGGTGATAACTAATGCCTGAACAGGTAACTGCAGGTATTATCATAGTTATTACCTTTGGGTTTATCTTTAAACTTGTCCATGACTTATTAAAAGAAGAGGAGGGTTCATTATGAAGAAATCCAAAAAGAAAGAGTGCGATCATGTTTATGAACGCAACCCCTACTGTGGAGCTTGGGTTTGCGTTAAATGCGACGACCACAAAGGTCTCGAAAGATACTTTTGTGGTTGGTCAAGAACTTCCAGCAACGGCTACAGAGAGTTGCTGGAGATGGGCGAAACTATTGAAGAGTAAAAACCCAAAGGGGTGGTCTTATGTACCTCAATCCCAAAGACGCTTTTGTAGCCGTCGAATATAACGACGACTATAATATGCGATTTCATTATGCTTGGGAGTTAAAAGACGGGAAAATCCTTGTAGCAGAATACATTTCCGAAAACTACCCTTCTTTTTCTATATTTACCTTCGATAGCCTTGAGGAATATCTGGAGGCTATTGAGGGCGTTGACTGGATTATCGAAAATGTTGATTTGGAAGACTTAAAGAAAAAAGTTGCTGTCTAAAAAACAACTTTAACCTGTTCTTGTCTAAAAGGAACGGTCAAATCTGGCCGTTCCTTTTACTTTTCAATCTTAAAGGGGAGGGTCTAAAATGGAGGAATTTGACATTATTGAGATAGCCAGAGATTTTGGGCTTGTGCAGGTAAAAGAACGTGGCAGGGAAAAAATCTTCCGCTGTCCCTTCTGCGGGGACAGTAAAAGAAAAACTCACGGACACCTGCACATAAATGCTGAAAGAAACGTTTTTAAATGCCATAGATGCGGCGAAGAAGGAAATGTACTCCAGTTGTACGCCTATCTTCGTGGTATTTCCACGAAGGAAGCGTACAAAGAATTGAAACACGGCAGAGACTATAAGCCTTATAAAATTCCCCGCAGAATTCCTTTAGTAGATGAAGAAAAATTGGAATACAAAACATATCCGGTTTATGAAGAAATGATGAAGATACTGCCTCTCTACGATAGACACCTAAAAGCCCTTGTTGCCCGGGGATTTACGGAAGATTATGCAAAAGCAAACTTCCGCAGTATTCCCGACAGTCCACAAGAAAGACAGGAGATAATCCGAAAACTCCTGCATAAATTTGGTACCTTAAAAAATACTCCCGGTTATTTTACCAAAGCCGGACGGTGGGAGATGATGGGAGCACCCGGGATTTTAGTCCCGGTAAAAACCCCTGCGGGTAAAATTGCAGGGTTTCAAATTCGACGGGACAACCCCGGAATAATCACCGTCTACGGTGAAGGTGAAATAAAAGTCCGGGTGGAGTATGAAGATGAAAATGTTGAAATTGCCTTTACCGCCTGTCAGGAAAATGGCAAAGCAGTAGTTGCAGGAAAGAAAAGCCTCAAGGTCATTTATCCCAATAAAGTAAGGGTTGGCACCACAATCAGGATAAGAGTTATCCACGAAGGAGAAGAAATAACAGACGATGCAGAGTATTCCATTTATGGCCCTGCAGTAATGAACACGAACCGTAGCGGTAAGTACATCTGGTTTTCCAGTGCCGGACTTCCCAACGGAGCAGGAATAACATCAATGCCAACGGTCGTACTAAAAAACCCCGCAAATAAGCGGGTGTGGGTAACAGAAGGCATACTCAAAGCAGAAACCGCCGCTAATCTGATAAACTCAAACTTTATCGGTGTACCGGGAATAACAAACTGGAAACACACTACTGAAATATTACAGAAATTGAGACCAGAACAAATTTTGGTAGCTTTCGACCAAGAAGACAATCCCCGCACCCGGGAGCAGGAAGAACTGCTTTGTCAGGAAATTGCAGAATTAGGCAAGGTCTACAAGGTAGCGTGGGATAAAGAAAAGGGCAAAGGCATAGACGACTTTATCCGTGCCGAAAAAATGACCGAAGAGGAACTATTGGACTTCTTCGGGATTAAACCCGAAGAGGCAGGGGTAGCAAAGAAAGTTTTAATCAGGCTATCCCAGATCTTCGGTCAGATAGCTGAAAATCTCTAAAAAAATAAGGGGGAGTGGTCTAAATGAACACAATCGTGTTTGGCAGGGTAATTCTGGTGAAAGAAAAAGAAATCCAGTATCACGCAAATGTAAGCATTACCCAACCGGAAGATGCCTATCGGATAATTACTGAAAATACTTTAATCCAAAAAGAAGCTCAGGAAATATTCGGTTTTTTAGCTTTGGATGCGAAAAATAAAGTTATGGCAATCCACGAAGTTTCCCGGGGTACTGCCTGCAACGCACCGGTTCATCCACGGGAAGTATTCAAAGCGGCAATACTCTATAACTCTATAAATATTATAATCTTCCACAATCACCCCAGCGGTGATGTACAACCAAGCGGGGAGGATTTGAATATAACAAAAAGACTTCAAGAAGCAGGCGATTTACTGGGAATTAAAGTATTAGACCATATAATCATTGGCGACAGGAAGTTTATAAGTTTAAAAGCTGAAAGGCTGATGTAAAGGAAGTATATTAAACATTTTCACACTACTACTGCCTATCGGTTTCCTCTGTCTTGTAGCCTTTAATGCAATAAAAAATTAGAGGTGGTCTAATTGGGCTGGTTACCGTTTTTAAATGCAAGGAACATAAGGGGAGTGGTCTAAGTGAGAGGTTTAAGAAGAGAAAAGCCTTTTCGAGTGTTCGTTGATATTTGCAACTCTATTGCAGATGTCAATTCAGAACTCCAAAAAAGAGGGGTAGACACTACCGTCTACCCCTCTAAAGTAAATTTTGGAACAGAGGAATGGTTAAAGGTTTTTGCCGAAGCACTTCCATTTCCGGGGAGTGCTGAAGCAATCCAGAAGTTGGCGGAGGACTTTGAGGTGGTTTATATCACTTCAAGGCCAAAAATTGCAACCTTTGTTACTCTTCGATGGCTGAAACTCTGGGGTTTCCCGGAGGGGGAACTCCTGATCGGGGTAAAAGACAAAGCAAGATATGCTAAAATTTTCAATCCAGTATTTGCACTTGAGGACGATCCTAAAATAGCTAAAGCATACACAGAGTTAAGAGTTCCGGTCATAGTCAAAAAGCAACCTTACAACTGCAGTTTAGAAAGAAATCCTCTTGTGGTGGTTGTAGAAGATTTTATGGAGGTATGGCAGTTGGGGGTTGCATTATCGGCATTTAAATAAGTTCAAAAGCAGCCCTGCACTCTGCGGTGTGGGGTTGCAATTTTGCAGGAATTTAATATTTGAGTGTCAAATATAAATATCATTAGTTTGTGGAGGAAATTTCAAAATGCTTAAACCCTTTGAAATTAATGACGTTAGCGATTGGACGGAATATGTGGGTTTACCTGTAAAAGGCAAAATACCTAAAACGTGGCTTGTATCTCCAGAACTAAATAAATATTTTTTATTCAAAGTCCCGAGACAAAATACTGGAGAAATATGGGCTGAAAAAATTTTTTCAGAAGTTGGTAAATTAGTGGGAATTAAGACTCATAATGTATATTTTGCAAAACGAATGAGTTTTGATGGTAGTTATATTATAGGAATTATTTGTGAAAACATCGCAAGAAAATCTGAAAACCTAATAGAAGCTTATGAACTCTTTAGCACGGAATATAATAATTTTGACAAAAGAAATGACATCAGATATAATGTATCCAACACCTTGAAAATTGTTAAAAGCCAGTTTTCTGGAATTGTAGAAAGGGTTGATTTAGAGAATATCTTAAATGACTTTTTTACAATGATTATTTTTGATGCATTAATGGGATATACAGATAGGCATTGCGAGAATTGGGGTTTATTATTTTCTGAAGGTAAAATTAGCTTTGCGCCTCTTTATGATAATGGTAGTTGTTTAGGAAGAGAGTTTTGCAGTAAAATAAATAATTGCAATACAGAAATTGGTTGCAAGAAGATTTTACAAAAATTGAATTCCCCAAAAGATTTCTCAAATTACCTTATAAAAGCAAAAAGTCTTATCCTATATGATACTTGCACTCCTGAAAGCCATTTTAATTTGATACAAAAAATTGTTAATTCAAAAAATGGAGACCGTTTAATAAGGATTTGGGAAAACATTATTGCAAGAATTTCTGATGAACAAATCATAGATGTGATTAATAAAATACCTGAAGAAATAATGTGCATAAACCAAAAAAATTTTGCTCAAAAAATTATCTTTGAGCGGCGTAGAATTTTAAATGAAATTTTAATGGGTGGCTGATAATTTATGGTTGTTAAAGAAAAGGAAAAAGAATTAATTTTAGTGTGGAAAGACCCAAAAACCCGCTTACGTTACCCTGTAGGTAGACTGTGGAAAGAAAATGAGGAATATTATTTTAAATATCTTGATGAAGAACTTAAAAAAGCAGAAAAAGCAGGATTCTTTTACTACCTGCCATTTACAAAGAAAAATCAAATCTATAGGTCAAGTAAATTGTTTGGCAGTTTTGCTTCAAGACTGCCTGATAAAAAAGACATTACTTACAAAGAGCTTTTAAAACGCTATAAATTAGATGAAAAAGATGTTAAGGATGAGTTTGATTTACTTCGGATTACAGGAGGAATTTTGGCAACAGATACTTTTGAATTTTTTGAGCCAATCGAATTTGAAGAAGACGGCAATTTTGAAATAGAATTTTTAGTAGCAGGTTTAAGATACTACTTTGATGAAAACCTTTACAATAAAATTAAAATTGGCGATACAGTTGAATTAAGAGCAGAATTAGAAAACGAATACGATCCCCACGCGGTAGAGGTCTTGTATACAGGTAAGAAAATTGGATATGTTCCGGTCATTTACAGCAGCTATATTGATACTGTTGTTCAAAAAGGCAACTACAAGGCAGAAGTCATTGAAAAAGGTCACGACTGGCTTGGTCAGAAAACCTTAAAGATTAGAATGGAGGGAAGAGCTGAACAGTATATTATTAAGTCGTTAGAACGTTCAAGAAAATTGGAAACCGGCACGTAAATGTGGTTAATTATGCAATTTCAAAACTAAATCGTTAACTAAGAGCTCTTTCTTAGAAGCCCCGGGACTTCCGGGGCTTTAATATTGCCTTTTATTTGATGTTGTAATTTGTTAACGGCAACTCTTAGAAATGAATTCCGGTGCTTTCTCGCTTGGTTTCTACAGTAAGCCTATCTCTTTCAGCCTTTCAACAATTATTGTTTTGGGAACTTGAAAAAATTTTTGTAAGCTGTTTATTTTTTCTTCTGTAATCGGCGGCACGGCTTCGTGCTTTACATAAACCAAAGGTACTATTAGCTCTTTTGCAAATAGTTCGGCTTCTGCTTCAAAAGTTCTTTTTAGCTTATTGTAAAGATTAGACGAAACCGCAGGATATTCAGTAAAATCTAAATGACCAAGAAGAATATGACCCAAACATAATGCATAGTACCAGAGCATTTCATTGATGGCAGGTAAAGACATTAAATAAATATTTTCTTTCTTTGAAACAGTTGCCCTAATAAGTTCTCTATGTACTTCAAATTGAAATGGTATATCGTTTCTTTCAAGATATTTCTCTAAATCTATTATTCTTACCGGATAATCACAGGTCTTTCTCACTATTCTGGCTTTTGCTTTAACAAGCCTTTCCCGCACATAAGGTTTATTCATTTTATACCCTCCCCATAATAGAACATATGTTCTATTTTATTTTAACAGGAAAATCTCTTACGGTCAATGAATTTACAAAAATGACAATATTCGACAAAACATTTCTTGACTTTGCCAGCTCACAAATGATTTAATCCTGAATGTGAGTTTTTTATACGGGAGAGGGGAAAATGAATATTGGTAAGATATTGATAAAAATAGAAAAAACAAGAAGGACTTTAATGAATATTGACCTGAGTGAAAGGGAAAAGTTGATAAAAATAAGCCAGAAGCTGGATGAGCTAATTGTGCTTTATTACAAATTAAAGGAAAAAATGAATTAAAGTGATGTCTAAATATGGCGAAAAATGTTGCATTAATCATACTTTTCAATCTTTAAAAAATGACTTATTATGTAAAAAAAGCTCTAAAGATGGGGGAAAAAGATGTTAGCAGTTGACATCACTTCTTTTGCTTTTGCTTTTAACCGAACCCTCGGACTGCTTGAAAAGCACGAAAGACTTCACAAGATGAGAAGGACATTGATTGGCCTTCAGCTTGGGAAAAAGCTTAATTTAAGTGAAAACGAACAAAAAAAGATTTTCCTTTATTCATTAATTAATAATTTGCAGAATGAGCTTTCAGCCCAGATTGCCGAAATAATTTTTATAGCCGGAAAAGTTGCTGAATTTTTACGTGGAAGAAATGTGTGTATTTTTACCAAAAACAAAATGAAAAGGTACTTTTTAAATGAGTATCTTAGTGTTTTCCCTAAAACTCCAGCGGTTTTGGTGCTGTTTGAATTAATGGAAGAAGATGCTTTTTGGTTTAATTTAGAAGAAGATTTTCTCTTTTTGGATATTCTCAAACTGGCAATGGGGTGGAATGATTTATTAATTTTAACGGAACCTGAAATTAAAAAAGTGTTTGGTTTACTTACAAGACTAATTGACGGCAAGGATATATCTACAAGAATGCATTCTGAAAGGGTAGCGCTGATTGCTTTAAAAATAGGCGAAGAATTGAAAATTCCTGCAGAAACATTGAAGATAATTGAAATAGCTGGACTTTTACATGATATTGGAAAAGTTGCAATTCCTGCAAAAATACTTAACAAGCCGGGAAAGTTAAGTGAAAATGAATTTTTACTGGTAAAATCACACCCTTTTTATACATATAAACTTTTTGAAATGGTTAGGGGATTAGAGGAAGCCGCAAAGTGGGCGGGATACCATCACGAAAAACTTGACGGGAGCGGATATCCGTTTAAAATTAAAAAGGAAGGTTTAGATCTTGAAGCACGTATCATACAAGTTGCAGACATTACCGCGGCTTTAACGGAAGATAGAAGCTACCGGAATTCACTCAAAAAAGAACAGGTTGTAAGCATTTTGAGAAGTGAATCAAGAAATAATAAGATAGATTCGGATATAGCTGAACTTACGATAAAATTACTGCTTGAGGGCAGAATCTAAAAAACATTGAGAGGAGGGTGCAGTATTAACTGCAAAGGTGGTCATGAACTCAAATCGAACTGCGGAGCTAAGCATAAGGCTTTCAGAATTTGAAGTTCCTCCCGTGCAGGATTTTCTTGTTATAGGGAAAAAGGCTCCCATTGGAATTGAAGCTTTTAGCAAAATGGTTGAATTTATTTCGCCAAACCTGTATAAAGCAATAAAACTTAACCACGACAAATTTGAGGGCGTGGTAATTAAAAAAAGTTGCTTAAATATAATAGAAGAAAATGTATTGCTTAATGCTTTGATGGAAGAAGTTGATGCTATTTCCGATGAACGCACAATTTTTAAAGGAAGCTTAAATATAGCTTTGAGCATTAAGAAGGAGATAGAGGTATGATTTTGCAGGTCAAAGAGGTAATGACTGAAAATCCCGTTACTATCGAACCATATCAGAGCCTTATGGAAGTAAAAGAACTGATGAGGTCAAAGCGAATTGGTGGACTGCCGGTAGTGGAAAACAATCAGGTAATTGGCATAATAACATCCAAGGATTTAATCTTTTACCCGGAAAACAGGTTGGTTATTGATGCCATGACTAAAGAGCCAGTGGTAATAGAAAAAAGTGCGTACTTGTTTGAAGCTTACCAAAAAATGATAAATAACAAGATAGAACGACTGCCGGTGGTGGATGATACAGGTAAGCTTGTTGGCATAATAACCAGAAAAGTAATTGAGCGATATATAGGTTCATATTTCGATCCAATGACAGGACTGCCAAAGAAGGAATATGCTTTGTATAAATGTATTGAGCTTATTAAAAATAACAAACCCTGCAGTATTGCTTTTATTGACCTGAACAATTTTGGAGAATTAAACAAAAAGCACGGCCATGTAGTGGGGGATCAAATTTTAATCAAAGTTGCAGAAATATTAAAACAACTGGATGAAAGTATGATTGCCGCAAGATACGGCGGAGATGAATTTATAGTGATAATGCCCTTTGAAGAAGAAAAAGCTAATGATTTTACTAAAAAACTTTTAACTACCTTTGAAAATGTTCAATGGCCCGAAAATATAGATTTAAAGTGTGCTGTTGGCATTAAAGAAGTTACTATTTCAGAAAAAACTAAAATCTTTGATGATATTTTTTACTGCATAAACCAAGCAAGTTTAAAGTGTAATGCTATCAAAAAACATTTTTTTCAAAAGTCAAATGACGACCTTTAAAAGCAGTGAACTTCTAAGATAAACCCCGGATTCCCGGGGTACTCTTATTTAAGCCTTTTTCACACGTTTAAATTTCTTTAACCGTTCTATTTCCCTGCCAAGTTCCTCTTTAGCCCAGTTAAACGGTATTCCGGCGGCTCCAGTCATTTCCCGGAAAAGTTCTTCGTTTTCGTCAAAAAACTCTTTTGCCAGTGCACCACTGTTAAAAAGCAACAATTCTTTTGCAAACATTTCCATTTCTTCTTCGGCCTCAGAGGGGTCTCTTCTGTATTTTATCGCCAGAAAATTATCGGCATGTCCAAGGACGATAAAACCAAGAGCCTTACATAGCCAGTAAGTCCTGCCGGATAGAGCAGGAACATAAGCTACATACCCGCCAGCTTTCTTTTTGGCCCAGACCTTTTTTTCTTCACCTTCAACAAACTGCACTGTAATGTTCTTTCTTTTCATATATTCCAGAATATGTGGCATTAAAACCTGAACGGGACTTCCCATTTCAGCATAAACCCTCTGTGCCGCTACCTTAACCAAATTGGGACGTACCATAAAAATCCCCCCACTATTGAATAGAACAGCTGTTCGATAAAAAGTATAGCAAACAACAAGCTACCCGTCAACTTTTTCATCCTTGTTCCCCTCACTCAAAAGAGGGGAATTATCTAACCCGCCAATTAATGATCCTACAATAACACGGATAGCATCTTTTTCTTTTTCTGAAAGCAGTTGAAACTGCCGGGCAAGAAAAATACTGTCCTCATCAAGGTTTTTTACCTGACCTGCATCATCGAACAGGTTAATAAACGGAACATCGCTTCTGCAGAGAAGATAATCAATTGAAACATTGAAATACTCTGCAATGGAAAGAATGGTGTTCAGGGAAGGTTGAGCACTTCCAAGAATTACGTTGTTCAAGCTTCTAAAGTCCAGACCAATATCTTCAGCCACCTGAGGCTGGGAAACTCCGAACAGCTTTATCAAACTGCGAATTCTGTTGCCAACACTAACCCAGTCAATTTTATCAACAAGCTTTTCTGCGTCTTTCTTCCGTCTCGCCAATTTTAACCACTCCTTTTTAACCAGTATTTTCAGCTAAATTTTAACAAAAACCTTTTTACTTTTCAAAAAAAATTTCAAAGACTATTGACAAACAAGCAGCCTTGTACTATCATTAAAGTAGACAAATTGCACCCCACGACCGGGGGTGGGTGTAAAAATTGACAATTATAAACGCTTCACAAAGCTTGAGCCGGAAGGAATAGAACAGGATTAATCATGCAAAACATTTACAAGGTTATGAAAAACAAACCTGCAGAGAAAACTCTGCAGGTTTTATTTTTTTTGTAAAGCTTTGCAAAAAAAGGGGGAATTAACCTGAAGATAAATTGTAAAATCAAAAAAGAAATTTTTTCATCACCAACAGGTTTCGGCGTTTACGTAGCCGAAAGTAACGAGGCTGAAATAAAAATAGTCGGTCAGCTTGCCGGACTTGAACCAAACGAAGTAATTACAGTTGAAGGCAACTGGGAAAACACAAAATACGGCAGGCAGTTCACCGTTTTAGCTTGGAGCAAAGCACTCCCAACCGACCGGACAAGTGCGGTGGAATTCCTTGCGTCCGGCTTAATTCCCGGCGTGAGAAGAAAAACTGCCGAAAAAATAGTGGCACATTTAGGAGACCGGGCGGTGGAGCTAATCTATAAACACGGCGAAGAAGTTCTGGAAGGCATAAAAGGACTGGGCAGCAAAAAAGAGGCAATAGTTCAAGCAGTAAGGGAGAAGTACGAAATAAACACCGTTGTAAGTCAGCTTACTGCTTTAGGCATAACACCAGCAACAGCAATCAGGATTTACAAGAAGTTTGGGGCAACAGCTCCGGAAATAGTCCAGAGAAACCCTTATGCACTTACGGAAGTGGACTTAATCGGCTTTTATAAAGCTGACGAAATAGCCAGACTGGTTGGCATACCCGAAGACAGTCCATACCGGGCAAGAGCGGGTATGCTTTACTTATTGTCCGAAACACTTTTTACCGAAGGGCATACCTGCATTGAAATAAAAAAGTTTTTCGATAAACTGCAGAAAATCGGGCTGATATACAGCAAGGCCAACCGGGAGGCACTGGAACAGCTGATTGCGGAAGACAAAATCTACATTGAAAACAGCATAGTCGGGCTTACAAAAAGTCTTGGCATAGAGCTTGCAATCGCAGAAAGCATAAAAAGGCTGTCAGGAATACTCTTTTACGACCAGAAGGCAGTTAAGAAGTATTTAGAGTTCCTTGAAGCCAAAAACACCAGTCTTACAGACATGCAAAAGAAAGCCGTGCTGATGGCACTAACCAACGGCTTTTCGGTACTAACCGGAGGGCCCGGGGTAGGAAAAACCTACACGGTAAGAATGGTAGTTGAAGTATTCGGCAGTATCTACCCGAATAAAAGCATAGCGTTGGCCGCTCCCACCGGAAGAGCGGCCAAAAGAATGGAAGAACTGATTGGCTATCCTGCACAGACAGTACACCGCCTGTTAGGCTGGCGAAAGCAGGAAATTCAGTCTTCAGAAGGCATAAAAGAGATACTGGCACCTGAATTTAACGCCAGAAATCCCCTGCCGTATGATTTAATCATTATAGACGAAACTTCAATGCTGGATATATTCATGGCAAAATACCTGCTGGACGCAATCAAGCCGGGAACACGGGTTTTATTCGTAGGCGACACGGATCAGCTTCCTTCCGTCGGGCCGGGAAGTGTTCTGCGGGACATACTGGCGTCAGATATACCCAGAGTTCACTTAACAGAAATCTTCCGGCAGGCAGGGGAAAGCCAGATAGTATTAAACTCCCAGAGAATAAGGGACGGCATAAAGCAATTAGAAACCGGAAAGGACTTTTTCTTTATCCCTGCTTCAACGCCGGAAGAAACGCAGTTTAAAGTTCTGGAGGCAGTAAAGAAACTTTCGCAGGAAGGCGAAGTGCAGGTGTTATCGCCGATGAAAAAAGGCCTGTGCGGAACGCAGGAGTTAAATAAACAACTGCAAGAAATGCTGAACCCGCACAGCGAAGGCATACAGTACGGCAGTAAGATCTTCAAGGTTGTAGATAAAGTAATCCAATGCCGGAACGACTATTACAAGGGCGTGATGAACGGAGAGGTAGGTATTATCAAGACGGTAGACCTTGAAGAAGAAACTCTGGAAGTAGAATTCCCGCAGGGTACAGTTCAGTACGACTACGACGATCTGAAAAACTTGGATTTGGCATATGCCATCACCGTTCATAAATCACAGGGTTCTGAATACGACTATGTAATAGTACCATTGCTAAGCGAACATTATATAATGCTTAACCGAAGCCTTTTATACACGGCAGTAACCCGGGCGAAGAAGGGCATAACAATAGTGGGCCAGTACAAAGCACTGATGATGGCAATAAGCCGTGAGAACACCCAGAAAAGGCAAACCCGGCTGGCGGAGTTCCTGCAAGAACAAGGAATTCTTGCCAGTACCATATAGACCCCTCCCCCACTCCTACCGGAGAGCAGGTTATCCTGTTCTCCGGTTTTTCTTTTTGGGAAGGAGGTGAAACCGTGAAAAAGAAGGCCGCATTGCTTCTTGTACTTGGCCTACTGGCATTGATGGTCTTTACCGCTGTGGCTTCTGCCGCAACCACTGTTACTTTAACGGGTAAAGTGGTTTATTCCACGATTGAAAAGCCTCACTATGAATTGTGGGTAACCACGGGTATGTATGCAGGTATGAAGTACGTTTTATCCGGGCCGTTTGATTTTTCCAAGTATGTTGGAAAAACAATCAAAGCATCGGGGACAATTTATCCCTACACTATCTACTGCATTCCCGGATTTTCTGTAAGTATGATACTTGCAGTTTATTAAAAACCACAAACAAAAGGTCGGGTTTAACCAAATCAGGTTTCCCGGCCTTTTAGTTTTTGAAAAGCCCCCATCTCCCCCTCCCTTCCTACAAGAGAGCAGTTGCCTTGCTCTCCTTTTTTGTTTTTTAGGGGGATGATGATATGAAGAAAGCATTAGCAGTCTTTGCGTTATGGGGCTTGTTAACTTCAAACATCACCTTTGGTTATACTGTGGGGTCTTCTATGTACCCTAACATTTACAACGCTGTATGCGTAATCGAAAAGGTTAAACCTGCCGAAATCAAGCGTGGAGATATTGTAAGCATTAAAGCCAACGATGGCGAAGTGGTAATTAAGCGGGTAATCGGTTTGCCCGGAGAAAAAATCCAAATCAAGAACGGCAGGGTTTATATAAACGGCAGAGTTTTAAATGAGCCCTATCTTCCAAAAGGAACTAAAACCGAATGGTACTTCACAGATGTCCTTAATATTCCCAAAGACAGTTACTTTCTGCTTGGAGACAACCGGGAAATCAGTAAGGACAGCAGACACTACGGCCCTGTGATGGCCAAAAATCTTGAGGGTAAGGTTATAGCTTACGTCAACAACATAACGGTTGGTAAAATTGCAGACATAATTGGGAAACAACTTCATTTTGCAAATATTCCATAACCACTCCCCTTTCTTCAACCCGGCAAATGCCGGGTTTTATTTTTTACAGGGCACATCAGGGAGGGAAAAAGTAATGCGTGTAGAATTTAAGAAAGTAGAGAACAAAACAGCAGAGGAAAACCTGAAAAAGATATTTAGGAAGCTGGTTGAAACAGTTTTAAGTGATTATAAAGAAATAGAAAAAGACAAAGAGAAAAAAAGAGAAGCGATTTAGGGGTGGTTATTTTGTTTGCAGCAATTTACGCACGGGTTTCAACGGAGGAACAGGCAAAAACTGGATATTCCATTCAAGACCAGATAGCCAAATGCGAAGAACTTGCAAGGGAACTTGGTGCAACCCATTTTGAACATTTCATAGACGACGGCTATTCCGGAGCAGATCCAAATAGACCGGCATTACAAAGATTATTGCAGGAAGTAGCCGAAAAGAAGTTTGACCTTGTGGTTTGCTATGATATTGACAGGTGGGCAAGGGATCTGGGCGACCAGCTTGCTTTTACGGAAATGGTAGAAAAATACGCCAAGTTAGAATTTTACACTCACCGCCGGGGAGATCCAAATTCACCGGAGGATACGCTTTTCTTCCAAATCAAAGGGGCATTTGCTCAATACGAAAGGGCAAAGATACGGCAAAGAACTCTTTCCGGCAGGAAAAGAAAAGCACTTGCCGGGAAAATAGTTAACCCGGGAGGCTGGGCAGGGCATCCCGGAGCTTACGGCTACAGTTACAATCTTGACCCTTTAAACCCGAAACTGGAAGTCGTAGAAGAAGAAGCCAAGATAGTCCGGCAAATGTACGAATGGGTTGCCTACGAAAACAAGAGCATACGCAGCGTTGTTCAGGAATTAAACAAACTAAAAATTCCTGCTCCAAAAGGTGGTAAGTGGGCAAAATCAACCGTTTCAAGAATACTTAAAAGCCCGCTTTATAAAGGCGAATTTTACCATAATCGCTTAAAAGCTGTAAAAGAAGGAGGAACAATTCGGAAAGTTGTTTTACAGCCAAGAGAGAACTGGATAGCTGTTCAGGTACCGGCAATTGTTTCAGCGGAACTCTGGGAGTTAGTACAAAGGAAAATCATTGAAAACAGGGTAAAAACAAATTCGGCTTATACTTATAAATACCTCCTATCTGGTCATATTTACTGCGGAACCTGCGGAAGAAGGTATTATTCCTATCCCGGTCACGGAGTACCGTACTACCGATGTGCAGGAAGCAAAAGAGAAATAGCAGGAGAGAATACCTGCAAATCACCAAGCGTTCCTGCAATTAGCAACAGCAGAACAAAAGGGGTAGACGAAATAGTCTGGTCAGCGGTGCAGGAAGTTTTAAAAAATCCTGAAGCCATACTTCAGGAACTTGAAAACCAGCTTGCCCCTGAAAAACAGGAAGAAAAGTGGGAAGAACTGCAAAAAGAATTGAACAAGCTTATAAAGTTAAAGGAAAATATCCTTGAACAGAAGGATAAACTTTTTGACTGGCTTTTAGAAGGAATAATAACCGAAAGGGAACTAAAAGTGCGGGCAGAAAAACTAAAAGTAAAACTAAACGAAACAGAAAGCAAAATCGCTGAAATTAAAAGCAAATTGTCAGCACTAAAAACCCCAGAAGAAATTATAAATGATACGAAAAAACTCCTTGACAGGGTATTAAACAGAATTGACAATCTAACCTTTGAAGAAAAGCGGGAGATAATAGACCTGCTTGACATAAAAGTAATTGTTCAGCAGGATAAAAGTATAACGGTTGAATGGCCGTTTGATTTGCCGATGAAACAACAAAAAGACGGAAATAGGCCCAACCGTGCTGATGATCGGTCCGCCGGGAACAGGGAAAACTATGCTTGCTAAACGCTTAGTTTCAATTTTACCGGATTTAACGTATGAAGAAATGCTTGAAGTGACCAAAATTTACAGTGTGGCGGGACTTTTAAAAAATAAGCCGTTTATTACCCAGAGACCCTTTCGCAGTCCCCACCATACCGCGTCCAAAATAAGCTTAACCGGCGGCGGTAAAAAGCCCCGTCCCGGGGAGATTACTTTAGCCCATCTTGGGGTGTTGTTTTTAGATGAACTGCCGGAGTTTGGAAAAGATGTTTTAGAAGCGATGCGTCAGCCCTTGGAAGAGGGAGAGGTAACCATTGCCCGGGTGGAATCGGTGGTTACTTATCCGGCAAGGTTTATGCTAATAGCTGCCATGAATCCCTGCCCCTGCGGATTTTTTGGGGATGAAGAACGGCCTTGTACCTGTACACCTCACCAGGTACATAAATACCAAGCAAAGATATCCGGTCCTCTCTTAGATAGAATTGATTTACAGGTTGAAGTCATGCGGGTTCGTTATCAGGAGATGGAAAACATTAAAAATAATGAAACTTCGGCCGAGATTCGTACCCGAGTACTTAAAGCTCGCGCAATCCAGGCACAAAGATACCGGGAGCTTAAGTTAAATATTACTACTAACTCTGAGCTTTCACCGCGGCAGATAAAACGGTATCTTAAGCTTACAAGAGAAGCTCAGGATTTTTTAAAAGAAGTATTTGAGCAAAAAGTCCTATCTAACCGGGCTTATGACCGCTTGTTAAAAGTAGCCCGGACCATTGCCGACTTAGGAGAAAAAGAACAGGTTGATGTTGAAGAAGTTGCTGAGGCTTTGCAGTTTAGGCTTTTGGAGCAGAAATACTGGCAAGTTTAAGCAAATATTGGTATAATTGATAAAAAGAAGCTTAAGGAGGACAAAAATGGCCAGCGATTATAGTTTTGATGTTGTTTCGGAAGTTAATCTTCCGGAAGTTAAAAATGCGGTAAATCAGGCCCTAAAAGAAATTTCCCAGCGTTATGATTTTAAAGGTAGCAATGTGGAAATTGAGTTAAATGAAAAAGAAAAAGAAATTAGAATTACTGCCGATGACGAGTATCGCCTGAAAAGTGCGGTTGATGTTCTTGAAGCAAAACTTGTCAAAAGACAGGTTTCTTTAAAATTTTTAGATTACGGTAAGATTGAACCGGCTTTGGGTGGAACCGTTAAGCAAACAATTAAGTTAAAGTCGGGTATACCAAGGGAAAAAGCCAAAGAGATAATTGATACGATTAAACAAACAAAACTAAAAGTTCAGACACAGATTTTAGACGATAAACTTCGGGTTTCCGGGAAAAAGAAGGATGACCTGCAGGCAGTAATAAAGCTTTTAAAAGAAAAAGAGTTTGGGCTTGTATTGCAGTTTACGAACTACCGTTAATCCAGGCCGCCCAAATTGGCGGTTTTTTTGTTTTTAGCATAAATGGATTATGTATACATATATATTTACCAAAGAAAACATTTACGGGGGTTTAAAAGTGGTTTATTTAATCACTTTTTGCGAAGGGGAGGAAGTGCGGTATCTTTTTACCCAAGTTTTTAAAACAATATCCTGGGACCTTTTAGATAAAAATTTAATTGTGGTTAAATTACAAAACTAATGCCGGCTTTTGCCGGTATTTTTGTTAAAGGAAGCTTTCTTATTTAAAACTCATTTTGCATATAATGTAATAACACGAAGGGAGGTAAGCCCATGGAGTTTTTAGAAAAACTTGAGGCTTACAAAAAAAGAGAAAGGGAACTTGCCTGGGAAGGCAGTTTTAAAGAATATTTAGATATAGTTAAAAAGCGGCCGTATGTTGCTCAGCTTGCTCATAGCCGTATATATAACATGATTAAATCATATGGTATAGAGGAGACCGAGGAAGGCAAAAAATACCGCTTTTTTGCCTCGGAACTTTTTGGTTTAGATAAAACCTTGGCAAAATTGGTGGAAGAATACTTTCACCCCGCAGCCAGAAGGCTTGATGTACGCAAAAGGATATTGCTTCTGATGGGTCCGGTGAGCGGAGGTAAATCAACTTTAGTAACATTATTAAAACGGGGTTTAGAAAAGTACAGTCGGACCGAGGAGGGGGCCCTATATGCTATCAAAGGTTGCCCAATGCATGAAGAACCTCTCCATTTAATACCTAAAGAATTGAGGGAAGATTTTGAAAAAGAGTTTGGTGTATATATTGAAGGTGAACTATGTCCCAGGTGTCAGGTCATGCTTGAGGAAGAATACCAGGGAAATATTGAGGAAGTTAGAGTAGAGCGAATCTTTTTCTCGGAAGAAAAACGTATCGGGATTGGAACTTTTTCTCCTTCGGATCCCAAATCTCAGGATATCGCAGAATTAACCGGGAGTGTTGATTTTAGCGCCCTGCCCAAATACGGAGCCGAATCCGACCCCCGGGCCTATCGTTTTGATGGTGAGTTAAATATCGCCAACCGGGGAATAATGGAATTTCAAGAGATGTTAAAGTGTGATGAAAAATTTTTATGGAACTTACTGAGTTTGTCCCAGGAAGGGAATTTTAAAGCCGGGCGATTTGCCTTAATATATGCCGATGAACTAATCGTTGCCCATACCAACGAAGCGGAATATAAGGCGTTTATCAGCAACAAAAAAAATGAAGCCTTGCGTTCCCGTATGATCGTCATAAAAATTCCGTATAACTTAAAAGTTTCCGAGGAAGTAAAAATTTATGAAAAATTAATTAAACAAAGCGATTTAACCAATATTCATCTTGCTCCCCATGCCCTGCGGGTAGCTGCTATGTTTTCGGTTTTATCAAGATTAAAAGAAAGTAAAAAGCAGGGGATGGATTTAATAAAGAAAATGAAGCTTTATGACGGTGAACATGTGGAAGGATTTATGCCCAAAGATGTGGCTGAGTTACAAAACGAGGTAGAAGAAGAAGGCATGTCCGGAGTTGACCCCCGGTATGTTATAAATAGGCTGTCTTCAGCTTTAATTAAAACCGATACTGCCTGTATAAATCCTTTGGATGTTTTGCGAGCTTTAAAAGATGGTTTAGATCAGCACCCGTCCATAACCAAAGAGGAAAAAGAAAGGTATTTAAATTTAGTGTCTTTAGTTAGAAAGGAATATGATGAAATTGCCAAGAAAGAGGTGCAAAAAGCTTTTGTTTACTCCTTTGAGGAGTCGGCCAGAAACTTATTTAACAATTATTTGGATAATGTTGAAGCCTATTGTAACGGTACAAAACTAAAAGATCCCATTACCGACGAAGAATTAGACCCGGATGAAAAGTTGATGCGTTCTATAGAAGAGCAAATAGGTATTTCGGAAACGGCCAAGAAGAGTTTTCGGGAGGAAATTTTAATTCGGCTATCGATTTATGCCCGTAAAGGTAAGGTTTTTGATTATAACGCGCATGAGCGTTTAAAAGAAGCGATAGAAAAAAAGCTTTTTGCTGATTTAAAAGATGTGGTAAAGATAACCACTTCCACCAAAACGCCGGATGCCCAGCAGCTGAAAAAGTTAAACGAAGTAGGCGAAAGGCTTATTAACCACCATGGTTATTGTCCGGTTTGTGCCAATGAACTTTTAAAATACGTGGGGAGTTTGTTAAACAGGTAGGTGAGGGAAATGGGCAATTTTATTATTTCCAGAGAAGATTGGAGTCTTCACCGCAAAGGAGAATTAGATAAAGAACGGCATCAGGAAAAAGTACGGGAAGCAATTAAAAGAAACCTGCCGGAAATATTAAGTGACGAAGCCATAATCATGAGCGATGGCAAAAAAATAATCAAGGTTCCGATTCGCAGCATTGAACATTATCACTTTCGCTACGATTTTAATAAACAAAAACATACCGGGCAGGGAAGTGGGGGTACAAAAGTTGGAGATGTTTTAGGTAAAGAAAGTGGGAGTGCCAAGGGTGACAAAGGCAAAGGAGCAGGAGGTTTACCCGGTTATGATTACTATGAAGCGGAAGTTTCGCTTGACGAATTAACGGAAATTCTTTTGGAAGATTTAGAACTCCCCCATTTAAAAAACAAAAGTAAAGATAAAATAACCCATGAAAATTACGACTTTCGCGATGTTAGAAAAAAAGGCTTAATGGGTAATATTGACCGGAAAAAAACAGTATATGAAGCTTTAAAAAGAAATCTTTTAAAAAATAGTGAAAATCTGTATCAAATCACCCAAGACGATTTAAGGTTTAAGACCTGGGACGAAGTAGAAAAACCCGAGTCCAAAGCAGTGGTTATTGCCATGATGGATAGTTCCGGTTCCATGGGGCCTTTTGAGAAATACATTGCCCGAACTTTTTTCTTCTGGTTGGTGAAAGTTTTAAAATTAAAATATCAAAATGTTGAAATAATTTATTTATCCCATCATACCGAAGCCAAAGAAGTTACGGAAAAGGAGTTTTTTACCAAGGGTGAAAGCGGAGGTACCAAATGCTCCTCGGTATACCAATTAGCTTTAGACATAATTAAACAGCGTTATAATCCGCAGCAATACAATTTGTATGCGTTTCACTTTTCGGATGGGGATAATTTATCTTCAGATAATGAACGGTGTTTACAGCTTGTGCTTGAACTTTTAAAGGTATGTAATTTAGTCGGTTACGGAGAAATCGAAGGCCCATATTATTATACCGCCACTTTGAAAAATGAGTTTAAAAAAATAACCAGTCCCAACTTTGTTCTGACTTCAATCAAAGATAAAGCGGGGATTTATACCGCGTTAAAAGCTTTTTTAAAAAAAGATGGTTAATTTTGGGGGAATTGTTATGGAAGAGTTAACGTATTTGGAAGAGGCGGTGGAAAAAATTGGGGAAATAGCTGCAAATTTAGGACTTGACTTTTTTCCGATGCGCTTTGAAATTTGTCCGGCGGAAATTATCTATACCTTTGGAGCATACGGTATGCCCACTCGCTTTTCCCACTGGACTTTTGGTAAAGCGTATCATAAAATGAAAACCCAGTATGACTACAATCTAAGTAGAATATATGAATTAGTTATCAATACCAATCCCTGCTATGCTTTTTTGCTGGAAGGTAATTCTTTGGTTCAAAATAAACTGGTAATTGCCCATGTTTACGGTCATTCCGACTTTTTTAAAAATAACTGGCACTTTAAAAATACTAATCGAAAAATGCTGGAAACCATGTCAGTACATGCCCGGAGAATTGATGAGTTTTCTTTTCGTTATGGAAAGGAAAAAGTAGAAAAATTTTTAGACGCAGTCCTTTCCATAGAAGAACATATCGATCCTTTTGAGGGAATAATAAAAGAACAGAGTAAAAAGAAAAAAGCAAAAGAAACTAAGAACCCGTATGCGGATCTTTGGTTTGAAACGGATGTTTTGAAAGATGAGGAAGAAAAAGAAAAAAAGCCTGTGAAAGACATTCTGGGTTTTATTGGAAATAATAGCAGGTATTTAGACGATTGGCAGCGAGAAATTATTTTTATGGTCCGCGAAGAAATGAAATACTTTTGGCCCCAGTTAAAAACAAAGATTATTAATGAAGGGTGGGCTGCTTACTGGCATATTAGAATTATGAGGGAATTGGACTTGGATGAAAATGAAAGTATTGAATATGCCAAATTAAACGCTCAAATATTACAGCCAACGCGTTTTGGTATAAACCCTTATCTTTTAGGACTTAAAGTATTTGAAGATATTGAAAAAAGGTTTGGTAAAGAAATGATATTTGAGGTTCGAGAAATTGATTGCGATGTTTCTTTTTTAAGAAATTATTTAAACGAAAAGTTGGTGGAGGAACTTGATTTGTATAATTTTCAAAAGGTGGGGAGCGAATGGCGGGTTACGGAAAAATCCTGGGAAAAAGTAAGAGATAACTTAGTGTTAAGTTTAAATAATTGCGGGTTTCCTTATATTGAAATTTTAGATGATGATTATGGAAAAAACGGTGAACTTTATCTAAGACATCGTTATGAAGGTATGGAATTGGATATTTATTACTTAGAAAGAACCCTACCGTACGTTTATGAACTCTGGGGTAAGCCGGTTCACTTGGAAACGGTAGTGGATAGAAAACATGTATTATTTACCTTCAATGGGGAAAAACATTTAAGAAAAATTATTGAAGGCTCGGGCAAATACTAAAAAAGAGGAGGTTATAACGATGAAGCTTAAAAAACCAGACCCTTACGGAGAATTACTTGAGAACAAAACGGAACATTTTTGGCGAAAAGTAAATCAAACTAAGGAAGGAATTTCAGCGGAAAGAGAAAAACTTCCAATGGGTTTAAAAACTACAACACCAAAATTTTTTGATGCCAATAAAGAAGATAATTAATATCTATAAAAAAACCGGTCCAAGGGACCGGTGATTTTTTCTGGCGGGAGTGAATAGGAATCGAACCTACCATGGACGGTTTTACCGCCCAACAACGGGTTTGAAGCCCGCGGGGCCCACCAGGACCCAGTCACTCCCGCTTTTATTGCTGCAAAGTTTATTATATAATAAAATTACTCATTAGTCAAAATCGTAGAAGGATTTTGGACTTTAGAGGAAGAATACTTTTTTATATTTTAAATGTAGTTGTGTAAGATTTTAAATGGAGGAAAAGAAATTGTTTGAACTTGTAAAAGATGATTTAAGAAAAATTGAACAGGAGTTAATTAATGAAGTTAGCGAGAGGAACAAATATTTACACGACCCTTCAACGCACTTGCTAAAAGCCGGAGGAAAAAGGTTAAGACCTGCTTTTGCTCTTTTAGCAGCAAAGTTAGGGGATTATGATTTCGAGAAAGTTAAACCTTTAGCTGTAGCTTTGGAACTTATTCATATGGCTACTTTAGTTCACGACGATGTTGTTGATAACTCAATGTTGCGCCGGGGGCTTCCCACGGTTAAAGCTAATTGGGGTAATAAGATGTCAATCCATATTGGCGACCGAATTTTTGCCAAATCCTTACTTTTAATCGATTCCTGTAAAAATAATTATGTGGCTAAAGTTTTAGCTGAGGTAAGTGTTAAAATGACTACCGGTGAAATTCAACAGTTAAACGGTGCAAAAAACATTTCTACAAGTATTAAAGACTATTTAATAAAAATTAAAAGAAAAACAGCCCTATTATTATCCGCAAGCTGTGAACTTGGTGGAGTTATGGCCAACGTTTCGCCCAGGGTTGTTAATGCGTTAAAACAGTATGGCTTATATGTTGGGATGGCTTTTCAAATTATCGATGATATTTTGGATTTTACTGCTGATGAAAAGGTTTTGGGAAAACCGGTTGGTAGTGATTTACGGCAAGGCTTAATAACCTTACCGGTGCTCTTGGCTTTGAAAAGGGACAAAAAGCATGAGCTTTGGCGGGAGTTACAAAATCTTCCCCGAAATAATGCTAACATTGAGCAAATAATCAAGGAGATAAAAAACCTTGGCGGTATAAGTGAAGCTTATGCCTGGGCAAAAAATTACATTGAAAAAGCAATTTCTGCTTTTGAAATGGTGCCAAAGTCACCAGTTAAAGATACTTTTTTAGAAATTGCCCAATTTATCGTGCAAAGAAATTATTAAATATTAGCAGGAGATTTAATCAACTTTGTAGAAATAATTTGTGAAAACCGTATTTAATCCTTAGATAAAGGAGCGCGTTTAGTATGTATTTAGTGGTTGTGGGGGTAAATCACAGGACTGCTCCGGTTGAGGTGCGGGAAAAGTTATCTTTTTCCGACCACCAATTAAAAGATGCTTTTTCCGCTTTGCTGTCTTATCCTTCCATTGATGGTTCGGTTATTCTTTCTACTTGCAACCGTACTGAGGTATATGTGGCGTCCTTGGATGTTGATACCGGATTAAAGGTAGTAAGGGAATTTTTGGCGAATTGGGCCGGTTTATCTTTGTCGGATATTAAGAATTATACTTACAATTATACATTGTACGATGCTGTTCATCATCTTTTTCGCGTAGCATCAGGCCTTGATTCCATGATTTTAGGGGAAACCCAGATCTTGGGTCAGGTTCGCGATGCTTTTTTAAAAGCCTCATCTTTAAAAGCGTCCAATAAAATATTAAATACCCTATTTCAACACGCTATAACTGTGGGCAAAAAAGTTCGAACCGAAACTGGCATTGACAAAAATCCAGTTTCGATTAGTTATGCCGCAGTTCAATTGGCGTGTTCATTTTTTGGCAGTTTAAAGGACAAGAAGGCGCTTCTAATTGGTGCTGGGAAAATGGGTAGTTTAACAGCGAAGCATTTAAATTACTATGGAATTAAAGAAATCATTGTTGCTAACCGTTCCTTTGAGAAAGCCGAACAGTTTGCCCGGGAGTTTAATGGAATAGCTGTTCCCTTTGCCAAAATCTATGATATCCTCGCCGAGGTGGATTTGGTAATAAGCTGTACGGGAGCACCTCACCTAATTATCCATAAAGAGCAATTAGAGTTAGTTATCGGAAACAGGCAGCATCCATTATACCTTATAGATATAGCAGTTCCCCGGGATATTGATCCCGAAATAGCTAAACTTCCAAATGTTTTTCTCTATGATATTGATAAATTGCAAAATGTGGTCACCAAAAATTTGGAAGAAAGAAAAAAACTGGCTGAAATGGCTGAAAACATCATTGAAACTGAACTAAAAGCTTTTATTGAATGGCATAGCACCCAGTTTGTAGTTCCAACCATTGTAGCCCTTAAGAAAAAAGCCGAGGAGATCAAGCAAAAGGAGCTTACCAAAGCTTTAAATAAACTGGGAAATATCAGTGAACGGGAAAAAAATATCGTTTGTGCCCTTGCTCATACTATTATTAATCGATTACTGCATACGCCTATAGTGAAGTTAAAACAGTATGCTTTAACTCCTCAGGGCCATTTGTACACCGAAATTTTGCAAAACTTATTTGATTTACAAGTTGAAGGGGAACGCCCGAAAAATATCTCCCATCCGAGAGACGAAATGGAGGAAAACGATGAAGAAAGAGGTTATTGTGGGGAGTCGAGATAGTGCCTTAGCTTTATGGCAAACAAATTGGGTAGTGGAAAGATTAAGCAAAATTCACCCCGAAATAAATTTTAAAATTGTAACCATGAAAACAAAAGGGGATAAAATCCTGGACGTAGCTCTGGCCAAAATTGGGGATAAAGGGCTTTTCACTAAAGAATTAGAACATGCCTTGTTAAATAAAACCGTAGATATGGCTGTCCATAGCATGAAAGACTTACCAACAGTTTTGCCCGAAGGCTTGAAAATTGGTGCGTTTTGTGAAAGGGAGTACCCGGGAGATGTTTTTATTTCCCCCAAGGGTTTTAAGTTTTTGGAACTACCTCAGGGGGCGAGAATTGGTACCAGCAGTTTGCGGCGGATAGCCCAAATTTTAGCCGTAAGGCCGGATTTACAAGCCATACCGCTGCGCGGAAACCTACCTACACGTTTTCGTAAAATGGAGGAAATGGACTTAGATGGCATTATCTTGGCTTATGCCGGTGTGAAAAGATTGGGGTATGAGGATAAAATTACCGAGATGTTAAGTTTTGACCTCTGTTTACCGGCGGTTGGTCAAGGTTCGATAGGTGTGGAAATCCGTACCGATGATACTTTTATCGAAGAGCTTTTAAAACCAATCGATCATTTTGCAACAAATCGAGCTATTAGAGCAGAAAGGGCCTTCTTAAAGCGCTTGGAAGGAGGATGTCAAATCCCCATTGGTGCCTATTCTGAGGTTAAAGAAAACCGACTTCTTTTGAAAGGCGTTGTTGCCAGTTTAGATGGGAAGTTAATTATTAAAGGGGAAAAAGAGGGAAATATTGAGGAGCCGGAGAAAGTGGGGATTAGTTTAGCGGAGGAACTTTTAACGAAAGGCGCCCAAAAAATCTTAGCGGAAATCAGGCGGGATGCCAATGAGTAATTCGCTTACCTGCCGGGTTTTGGTAGGAGAAAAAGTTGATTACTTTTTAAGTTCGGAATTGTTTTTTCGGGGATTACGGGACGCAAAAAATATTTATTTTTTTGATGAAGAACTTGATTTTATTTTAAAAAATTTTGTAAATACTCAATTGGTAAATAACCTGCCCAGCAACGTTACCGGAGAAGATGTAATATTAATTACTAAAAAAGAAGATTTGTTAAAGACTTTTCCTTTAAAAAATTATTGTTTTTACAATTTACAACATTTTTTAAATAATGGTCCTCTGGCGGGAGTGCGGGTTTTAATTCCAAGGGCAGAAGTTGATGAAAAGCGAGAATGCGGGCGCTTTGGTGCCATAGGTATTGAAGTACCGTTGTTAAAAATAACGTATATTCCTGATGAAAGGATTTTACAGTTAGATTTTTCCGCTTATGATTGGCTTATCTTTACCAGTGCCCACGGTGTAGAGGGCTTTTTTTTCAATTTAAATTATTTTAATGTAAGTTTAGAAAATTTCATTGGGAAAATTGCGGTTGTTGGGGAAAAAACAGCAAAAGCATTAAAAAAATATGGTCTTACCGCGGATTTTTCTCCCCAAAAATTTACGGCAAAAGATTTAGCCCTGGAGCTAACTACCTCCGGGATGATTCAAAAAGGGGTTATAGTCATTCAAGGAAATCTTGGAAGACCCGAGCTTTTGGAGATTTTGGCCCGAAATAATATTCCCACTAAAAAACTGGTTGTTTATGAAAATGCTCCCAATGTCGATATTAAACCTTTTTTAAATGGTTTATTGAAAGCTAATTTAATTGACGTGCTTTTCTTTACAAGTCCTTCAACATTTAATAATTTCTATCAATTTATTGGTGATGAAAACTTAGCAAAAAATCTACCGCATTTTGCTATTGGGCCCACCACCTTTGAGGCTTTTTTGCAAAAAGATATTCGGAGAAAATATTTTTCCTCAGAACATACCCTTGAGGGTTTATGGCAAACTTTGAAAAATCATTGGCAAGGAGAGTGAATTGGGTTATGGATTTAAAGCTACGGATGCGGCGGCTTCGGGCTAATGAGAAAATACGTTCTATGGTTCGGGAAAACCACTTACATCCCGAAGATTTTATCTATCCTTTATTTATCGCACCGGGGGAAAAATACCGCAAAGAAGTTAGTTCCATGCCCGGAGTATTTCAGTTATCCATTGATGAAGCAGTTAAAGAGGCAAAAGAGGTGCATGAGCTTGGTATTCCAGCGGTGATCCTTTTTGGTATTCCCGAGCATAAAGATGAGTTTGGGTGTGAAGCCTATCAGGACGATGGTATCGTCCAGAGGGCTATAAAAGCAATAAAAAAAGAAATTCCTGAACTTTATGTTATAACCGATGTTTGTCTTTGCGAATATACCAGTCACGGTCATTGCGGTGTTGTGCGTAACGGAGAAGTGATAAACGATGAAACCTTAGAACTTTTAGCAAAAACCGCCGTATCACATGCCAAAGCAGGAGCGGACATGGTTGCGCCTTCGGATATGATGGATGGAAGGGTAAGGGCTATTCGTGAGGCTTTGGATGAAAATGGATTTTCGCATATCCCGATCATGGCTTATTCAGCAAAATATGCGTCAGCTTTTTACGGGCCTTTTAGGGAAGCAGCTGAGTCAGCACCGCAATTTGGCGATCGCCGTTCCTACCAGATGGATCCGGCCAATGGGAATGAGGCCTTAAGGGAAGTATGGTTAGATATTGAAGAAGGTGCTGACATAGTAATGGTAAAACCGGCTTTAAGCTATCTCGATATAGTTTGGCGGGTAAAACAAGAGTTTGGCTATCCGGTTTGTGTTTATAATGTTAGTGGAGAATACGCTTTGGTAAAAGCTGCTGCCCGTAATGGTTGGGTTGAGGAAAAGCGGATTGTATTGGAGATCTTAACCTCAATGAAACGGGCCGGAGCAGATTTAATCATTTCTTATCATGCTAAAGATGTTGTTAAATGGCTAAAGGAGGCAAAATAAATGTTAGTTTCCTGGAATACCACCAATCAATGCAATTTGTATTGTGAACATTGTTACCGGGATGCGGGAGCAAAGGTTGAAGAAGAACTATCTACTGAGGAAGGTAAGGCATTAATTGATGAAATTGTTAAAGCCGGGTTTAAGATAATGATATTTTCCGGGGGCGAGCCTTTAATGCGGGAAGATATCCTTGAACTGGTAGAATATGCTTCCCAAAAAGGCTTAAAACCGGTTTTTGGTACTAATGGCACTTTAATTACCCTGGAAATGGCGCAAAAGCTCAAAAAAGCCGGAGCTTTAGCTATGGGAATTAGCTTGGATAGCGTTGACCCCGACAAACACGACCGTTTTCGGGCTTCTCCTGGCTCCTGGGAAAAGGCTGTGGAAGGGATGAAAAATTGTAAAGCTGCAGGGTTACCCTTTCAAATTCACACTACAGTGGTGGAATGGAATTACGATGAGGTAGAGCAATTAACCGATTTTGCCGTAGAAATAGGCGCAATAGCTCATCATATCTTCTTTTTAGTTCCAACCGGACGTGCGGTAAATATTGAGCAAGAGTCTTTAAGGGCTGAACAGTACGAAAAACTTCTTCATCGTATAATGAAAAAGCAAAAGGAAGTCCCTATTGAATTAAAACCTACCTGTGCTCCCCAGTTTATGCGGATTGCCAAACAAATGGGCATGGATTTGCGGTTTGGAAGAGGCTGCCTGGCGGGAATTTCTTACTGCATTATAAGCCCTAAAGGCGATGTGCAACCGTGTGCCTATCTTAATATTCCCTTAGGTAACGTAAGGGAAATCCCGTTTAGTGAAATCTGGAAAAATAATCCGGTTTTAAACGAGCTGCGTACATTAAACTATAAGGGTGGATGCGGTACCTGTAAATACAAAGAAATTTGTGGCGGTTGTCGGGCTCGGGCTTATTTCTACCATGATGGCGATTACATGGCTGAAGAGCCGTGGTGCCTATACCAGGGGCGTAAGGGATATTAAAAGTAAGGAGTGAGAGAATGCCTTTAAAAATCGATAGATCAATCGAAGCTTTTAGCGAAGCTAAGAAAGTTATTCCCGGTGGAGTTAATAGTCCCGTTCGGGCTTTTAAATCGGTGGGCTTAAATCCGGTTTTTATTGAACGGGGCGAAGGCTCAAAAATTTACGATATTGACGGGAATTGTTATATTGATTATGTTGGCTCATGGGGTCCGCTTATTTTAGGGCATCGCCACCCCAAAGTGGAAGAAGCTTTAGCCAATTGCTTAAAAAAAGGTACGAGTTTCGGGGCTCCAACTCTTTTGGAAACCGAGATGGCGGAAATTATTGTTAATGCTTTTCCCGCAATGGATATGGTACGGATGGTAAACTCGGGTACCGAAGCAACCATGAGTGCCATCCGTTTGGCCCGGGGTTTTACCGGACGAAATAAAATTGTAAAATTTGAAGGTTGTTATCACGGCCATGCGGATTCTTTGTTGATTAAAGCAGGTTCTGGAGCTTTAACCTTAGGTGTTCCTACAAGCCCCGGGGTACCGGCGAATATTGCCAACAACACGATAACTGCTCAATTTAATGACTTAGCTCTCTTAGAAGAAATATTTGCCCAGGAAGGTAATGATATTGCTGCCGTTATTTTAGAACCGGTTGCCGGAAACATGGGAGTAGTCCCGCCTAAGCCCGGCTTTTTAGAAGGGGTTCGGGAGCTTACCAGAAAATATGGTGCTTTACTAATAATGGACGAGGTTATGACCGGTTTTAGGGTTCACTGGGGTGGAGCTCAGGTTCTCTATAACGTTGAACCGGATATAACAACGCTCGGAAAAATTATTGGTGGAGGCTTACCGGTAGGAGCTTATGGTGGCAGGCGGGAAATCATGGAAATGGTGGCACCGGCCGGACCTGTTTACCAAGCAGGTACTCTTTCGGGTAATCCCTTGGCAATGACCGCCGGTATTGCCACGTTAACTGTTTTAAAGGAAGAAGGGGTTTATGAGCAGTTAGAAGAAAAATCAAGTTATCTGGAAAGCGGTTTAAAAGAAGCGGCAAGAGCCGCGGGCTTAAAGCTCTGGTTTAACCGGGTCGGATCAATGCTTTGCACTTTCTTTACCTCGGAGGAAGTGGTGGATTATAAAACTGCTTGCACTTCCGATACTCAAAAGTTTGCGGTGTTCTTTAAGACTCTCTTAGAAAATGGAGTTTATATTGCACCTTCGCAATTTGAAGCCATGTTTGTATCCCTTGCCCATTCCAAAGACGATTTAGATAAAACCATTGAAGCTTCATATAAGGCATTTAAAGCTGTAGCAGAAAACTAATGGCAATGAAAAACCCCTTGAAGTAAAACTTCAAGGGGTTTTTTCTCATAAATGGTGCGGCAGAGAGGATTTGAACCTCCACGGGTATAAACCCACTAGATCCTGAGTCTAGCGCGTCTGCCGTTCCGCCACTGCCGCACATATAAAAATGGCTGGGGCGGCTGGATTCGAACCAACGAATGGCGGTTCCAAAGACCGCTGCCTTACCGCTTGGCGACGCCCCAGTAAAATGTATTAAGTTAAATAAAGTCAGAGATCAAGTGACCTCTGACGTTTATTCTTATAATGGTGGAGGGGGTAGGATTCGAACCTACGAAGGCATTCGCCGGCAGATTTACAGTCTGCTCCCTTTGGCCACTCGGGAACCCCTCCGAGTTATCTAAAGTAATTTTATTTTTCACTGGTCGGGATGGAGGGATTTGAACCCCCGACTTCCTGCTCCCAAGGCAGGCGCGCTAGCCAAACTGCGCTACATCCCGCAATTTTGAACTGTTCATTCCGGACATTTTTTATTATATATATTTGGTGTAAGGTCGTCAAGTATTAAATTAAAAAAAGCAAGGTATAACATGTTTATTTAAAGAATAAAATAGTGGTATGCAATTAAATTTTATGTTATAATTTGCCATAAGGAGAGTGATATTTATGGATATCTTTAAGCGGAGCATTTTGTTAGGTTTAGGTTTGATAACTCTTACGAAAGAAAAAACCGAGGAGTTTTTGAAGGAACTAATGGAAAAAGGGAAAATGAGTAAAGATGAAGCCCAGAGTTTTCTAAATGAAATAATTGAAAAAGGCAAAACCCATAAGGAAGAATTAAAAGCGGAAATAAAAGAGGAATTGCAAAAAATAATTAAAGAGTTAAACTTAGTAACGCGGGATGAACTAAAGCTTTTAGAAAACCGCTTAAATGAATTAGAAAATAAAATCCAGGAACAAAACAGGGGGTAGCAACCCCTTGTTTTTTTAAGGGGGATCAATTGTGTTTCCTTTAACACCAAAGCACCTTTCAAGGTTTCGTGAAATTGCCCGTGTTTTTACTGAATTTGGTTTTGGCTTTATTTTAACTTATTTAAAAAGGCCAGCAGCACTGGATAAAGTGGAAATCAACGAATACCGTTTAATTGAACTGGCCGGGAATTTAAGGGAAATGTTAGAAAAATTAGGACCAACATTTATCAAACTTGGACAAGTTTTAAGTACGCAAAGAGACTTACTTCCCAAGCCCTTTCAAGCTGAATTGGAAAAATTACAGGATAAAGTAACCCCGGTTCCTTTTGAAATTATAGCTTCATATATTGAGAAGAATTTGGGCTCTCCCCTGCACGATATCTTTATTGAGTTTGATGAAAATCCCATTGCCAGCGCTTCCATAGGGCAAGTATACCGGGCCAAGCTTAAAAACGGAAAAAATGTGGTCGTAAAAGTAAAACGACCGGGGGTTGATGAACTAATTAAAACTGACTTGCAAATTTTATACCAGATTGCTTCTTTTATTGAAAACAAAACCAACTGGGGAAAAATTAATAAACCTTTGCGAATGTGGGAAGAATTAAAATCAAGCTTGGAAAGGGAATTAGATTACACCGGGGAAGCACGGAATATAGAAAATTTCAGGCAAAATATAAAATATAAAAAACTAATTATTCCCGAAGTGTTCTGGAACTTTACCAATGAAAACATCTTAGTTTTAGAAGCGGTTTACGGTATTAAAGTAAGTGAACGCTTCCAGCTAATTGAAATGGGTATCGATTTGGACCAGTTAGCTCGAGATTTAGTGGAAATTTTTATTTTGCAGATTTTAGAAGACGGCTATTTTCATGCTGATCCCCATCCGGGCAACATTGCAATAACTCCGCTGGGGGACATTATTTTGTATGACTTTGGGATGGTAGGTTTTTTAAATCCGTGGTTAAGGGAAATACTAATCACTTTATTAATAAGTGTAGTAAGGAAGGATTTTGCAAGGATTTCCGAGTTATTAATTGAATTAAGTCAAAGACAGGACATAATTCCAGCTGAAATAAAAAAAGATGTTCGGGAAATTTTAAATCGCTATTATTTCGTCCCATTATCTTCTTTATCGTTAGGAGAATTATTAAAAGAGTTATTAAGCCTTGCCCAAAAGCACGAAATAATAATTCCACCGGAAATTGTTTTAGTAGCTAAAACAATTATTGCTTTAGAAGGAATAGTGAAGAATTTAAACAGTAACTTATCGGTAGCCGAATTAGCGGAGCCGTTAGCAACCAATCTTTTACGGAGACGAATTTTTAAGTTTCCATCTTTTAAAAAAGTTGCTTTAGATTTATATAACTTAGTTGACAAGCTTTTTGCTTTGCCAGGAATGTTAGAAAGTAGTTTAGCAAACTTAGAAAAAGCTAAATTCACTCTCAAGATAGAAGAACGTCAATTGGAAAGACAAGTAACTTCTTTTGCTAAAAGTATTCAGTTTTTAGCAATGGTTATCTTTTATGCAGCTTATTTTTTGGGTTCTCCGGCAATTTTAAATGCTCTTCCGGCAGACCAGAAAGGTAAAATCTTTATTTTTATAACTGTTGTTTATTTTACTGGCGGATACATTTTATGGAAAAAGCATCAGCTTTAGCATAGATTGTCCTCTTAGGGCATATTTTTTTTTAGAATAAACCCTAAGGGGGTACGGGAGAATGTTAAAAAATTTTTTTAAAGTAATAATTATTTTTCTTCTTTTAAATTCTCTCGCTTATGCCGAACAGTTAAAATCCACCGAAGGAACAACTACGAACACATCGAAATTTGTATTAATTTTTATTGAAGATTTTAATCGAGAGAAACTTTATCAAATTTACCTTCCAAACTTAGTTAATCTTTACGAAATGGGATATAGCGGTGTAATTGAAGGTCAAGATATGGCTTTTCAAAAAACAATTGAACGGGTATTAAAATTAAAAGGTTTTGCAACGAATTTCCCTGTTTTGGCTGAAAAGTATGGTTATAAGGTTTATGGGTATGGATTTAACTTAAAAAATTATTCCGGGTTTAAATACCTGCCTAATTTAAATTATTTTGAAACAAAGCTCGGTTCAAAGGAAAAATACGGTTTTATTCTCGCTTTTAAAAAAGGTCAAGAAAAATTAGCTGATAAAATCATAGAAAAGCTGTATGAAACAGGTAGTCTCCAAAATACAGTTGTTGCCATAATTGGGAGCGGCAATGAAGGAGTTTTTGGTGTATTTGCCCAAAAACTTAAAAAGAATACCCGGGCAGAAATCCTTGTGGATGATGGAATAATTTCAATAATTTCTTTAGCATTAGGTATTTATCCGCAGGGGGAATGGGGTCCAATTTTATGGAGTGCAATCTATACCGGAGACTGGGAAAAGGATAATCAAAATAAGCTTAAAGAGCAAAAAGAAATTTTGAACTATGTTTTAAAGCTTCGACAGTCACTGAAGGATAAAGATTTAGAAATTGCAAGATATTCTTTAGAAAAAGAGAAACTTTTAACAAAATTAGCGGTGAAAAACGCTGAAAACCAGCGTTTGACCGTTGTTATAAAAAAGTTAAATAGGTTAATTTCAGCATTAAAACTTTTAACATTACTCATCTTTATAACAGGATTGTTAGTGCTTTTCCTTGAATATAAATTCTTAAAAAAGAAATATTTGCTTTTTTAAACCCGGTAAAGGGTTGTTTTTTTAATGTTATAAAAATCACAAATAATTCAGAAAATTTTATACTTTATAAGCAGGAATTTTAAGTAGAATGTCGAAAAAATTTTTATGTAAAATTGAAAAACTTTTCCGTGAGTGGTAGGAAAATTAAGTTAAATGGTCGAATATTTAAGTTAAACGACGGTCAGTGGAGGGGAAAAAGTTGAAGTTAGCGGTTGCAGGAAAAGGCGGAGTGGGAAAAACCACAGTGGCAGCAGGCTTAATAAAAATTATGGCTTCCGATTACGATAAGATTTATGCCGTTGATGGCGACCCTGATAGCTGTTTAGGGCAGGCCTTGGGTTTGTCCATTGAAGAAGCTTATGCTATAACTCCTTTAATTGAAATGAAAGATGAAATAAGAGAAAAAACCGGGGATGGGGGGCTTTTAATCTTAAATCCTAAAGTTGATGGCGATCTTGAGAGGTACGGTCGTTATATTGATGACAAAATTTTCTTAATTCGCATGGGGGAAATAAAAAAAGGTGGATCCCAATGTTACTGCCGGGAAAATTCTTTTTTGGGTTCAGTTGTAAGTGCGTTATTTTTGGATAAAAAAGAAGCGGTTGTCATGGATATGGGAGCTGGTATTGAACACTTAACCCGGGGTACGGCCAAAGCGGTTGATATGATGATTGCGGTAATTGAACCGAATTTAAACAGCATTAAAACTGGCTTAAATATTGAAAAATTAGCGGGGGATTTGGGCATAAAAAAGGTGCGCTATGTGATTAACAAAGTTAGGAATATTAAGGAAGAAGAGCTTATTAAAAAGCATTTGCCCGAAGATAAGATTCTGGGCATTATACCGTATAATGAACTATTTATAGAACTTTCATTAAAAGGCGAAGAGATTTGGCGGTCTACAAATCCGGCTTTTATAAATCTTCATGACATATACCAAAAATTGCGTTTGGAGGTGGGATAACCGAAACAAGAAGGGGGTGCTTTTAAAATTTTCTTAAAAATTATTTAAAAAGGAGGTTATTAAATGCCAAGGTTTAGAGATTTAGAACATACCTCAAAACCTTCCAAAGCAGATCGGGTTTGGGAACCCAAGAATCGGAAAAGAACTACCGATCCTGCTGCTTTGGAAATGCTGGAGAAAGCCGAAAAAGATGGGGTTAAAACGGCGTTTGATCGTTTTGTAGAAATGCAGCCCCAATGTCAGTTTGGTTATAAGGGATTATGCTGTCGTTTTTGCTTACAGGGACCTTGTCGTTTACCAAACGATGATCCTAGCAAGAAGGGAATTTGTGGAGCTTCCGCGTGGACCATTGCAGCCAGGTCTGTCGGAACATTAATCTTGACCGGAGCGGCTGCTCATAATGAACACGCTCGCCACATTGCCCATGCTTTAAAGGAATTAGCAGAAGGTAAAGCTCCCGATTATAAGATTACTGACCCGGACAAATTAAGAAGAATTGCTCAAAGGCTTGGGCTGGATACTCAAGGAAAAGACGATATGACCTTAGCAAAGGAAGTTGCCGAATTAGCTCTTGAAGATTTTGCGCGTTTACCCGGATTTGGTGAAAACCTCTGGATCAAAACTACCTTAAATAAAGAACGGTTGGAAAAATATGATGAATGCAATATTATGCCTTCCGGTATTTTTGGGGATATTTCCGATCTTTTAGCACAAGCTCATATTGGAAATGACGATGACCCGGTTAACATTACTTTCAGTGCTTTAAGGGTTGCCTTAACCGATTATGCCGGGATGCATATTGCTACCGATTTTTCGGATGTTCTTTTTGGTACTCCTAAACCAATTGTTACGGAGGCAAACTTGGGGGTTTTAGATGCTAATAAAGTGAATATTGCTGTCCACGGACACAACCCCCTCTTAAGTGAAAAAGTTGTAGATGCGGCGAAAGAATTAGAAGAGGAAGCTAAAGTTGCCGGAGCGGAAGGTATAAATATTGTGGGTATGTGCTGTACCGGAAATGAAGTATTAATGAGAAGAGGTGTTCATTTAGCAACTTCCTTTGCTTCCAGCGAACTTGCGATCGTTACCGGAGCTATGGATGCCGTTGTGGTTGATGTACAGTGCATAATGCCGGGATTAAAACAAGTCACCGAATGTTATCATACCAGACTTATTACCACATCAAACATTGCAAAAATGCCCGGAACCTACCATGTTCCTTTCCATATAGAAAACGCCTTTGAAAGCGCCAAGGAAATTGTCCGTTTAGGAATTGAAGCATTCAAACAAAGAGTTGGCAAGCCCGTTCATATTCCTGAGGTTAAACATAAAGTTGTGGCTGGATTTAGCTATGAAGCTTTAATGGAAATATTCGCCCATGTCAATCAGGAAAATCCCATTAGGGTATTAAACGATGCTATTTTATCCGGTCAATTAAAAGGTGTTGTCTTGTTTGCCGGGTGCAACAACTTAAAACGGCCGCAGGATGAAAGCCATATTACTATCTTAAAGGAAATGCTCAAAAACGATGTATTTGTAGTAGCTACCGGATGTTCAGCTCAAGCTTTTGCAAAACACGGCTTCTTACGGCCTGAAGCATTAGAACTTGCAGGAGAAGGCCTTAAGTCCTTTATCAAGATGCTTGAAGAAAAAGCAGGACTTCAGGGTCAACTACCCCCAGCATTTTTCATGGGTTCATGCGTAGATAATACCCGCGCTTCGGATATTTTGGTAGCCATGGCAAAAGATCTTGGTGTGGATACACCGAAAGTACCTTTTGTAGCGTCAGCTCCTGAAGCTATGAGCGGTAAAGCAGTATCAATTGGTACCTGGTTTGTAACACTCGGTGTGCCGGTACACGTAGGTACCATGCCGCCGCTTGAAGGAAGTGAACTGTTCTATAGCATTACCACGCAAATTGCTTCCGATGTTTACGGTGGTTATTTCATGTTTGAAGTTGATCCAGTGGTTGCTGCCAGGAAGATATTAAATGCGCTTGAATACAGAACTTGGAAGTTGGGCGTTCACAAGCAAACGGCAGAAAAGTTCGAGACCGCCCTCTGCCAAAACTATTAAGGTAAGGAGGGGAGTATATGAGCGAAGTTATTAATTTTGATCAAATTTTTGAAGGGGCAATTGAACCGGGTAAAGAACCCAAAAGGCTTTTTAAAGAGGTTTATGAAGGAGCAATAACTGCGACCAGTTATGCGGAAATTCTCCTTTCCCGGGCCATTGAAAAATATGGACCCGACCATCCGGTAGGTTATCCTGATACTGCCTATTTTCTGCCGGTAATTCGGGCTTTTAGCGGTGAAGAAGTCAGAACATTAAAAGATATGGTACCAATTTTAAACCGGATGCGTGCTCAAATTAAAAGCGAGCTTACTTTTGAAAATGCTCGCTTGGCCGGTGAAGCAACCTGGTACGCAGCAGAAATTATCGAGGCTTTACGCTATCTTAAACACACTCCGGAAAACCCGATTGTTGTACCTCCCTGGACCGGATTTATTGGTGACCCGGTGGTCCGGCAGTACGGTATAAAAATGGTTGACTGGACCATTCCCGGAGAAGCGATTATTATTGGACGGGCAAAAGATAGCAAAGCTGCGAAGAAGATTGTCGATGACCTGATGGGTAAAGGTTTAATGCTTTTCCTTTGTGATGAAATTATTGAACAGCTTTTAGAAGAAAATGTTAAACTGGGAGTTGACTATATTGCCTATCCTTTGGGTAACTTTACCCAGGTGGTCCATGCGGCAAACTATGCATTACGGGCAGGTTTGATGTTTGGAGGTATTGCTCCAGGACTTCGTGATGCTCATAGGGATTACCAGCGCCGCCGGGTTTTAGCTTTTGTTCTCTATCTTGGCGAACATGATATGGTCAAGACTGCGGCAGCAATGGGAGCTATCTTTACCGGTTTTCCGGTGATTACCGACCAGCCTCTTCCCGAAGACAAACAAATTAAAGACTGGTTTATTTCTGAACCGGATTATGATAAAATTGTACAAACTGCCTTAGAAGTCCGTGGTATCAAGATAACTTCTATCGATATTGACCTTCCTATTAACTTTGGACCTGCCTTTGAAGGCGAGTCCATTCGGAAGGGTGATATGCACGTTGAATTTGGCGGTGGTAAGACTCCAAGCTTTGAATTAGTAAGAATGGTTGGACCAGATGAAATTGAAGACGGTAAAGTTGAAGTAATTGGACCGGATATTGATTCGGTGGAGCCCGGTGGTAGACTGCCCATTGGTATTGTCGTTGACATTTACGGTCGAAAGATGCAGGAAGATTTTGAACCGGTGCTGGAAAGAAGGATTCACTACTTTACCAACTACGGTGAAGGTTTCTGGCATACCGCGCAGCGGGATTTAACCTGGGTTCGCATTAGTAAAGAAGCATTTGCCAAGGGAGCGCGGCTGAAACATTTAGGACAACTTCTTTATGCTAAATTCAAGCAAGAGTTTCCATCTATCGTTGACCGGGTCCAGGTAACAATTTATACCGATGAACAAAAAGTCTTAGAATTGCGGGAAATTGCCCGGAAGAAATATGCTGAACGGGATGCACGGTTGAGAGAATTAAGTGATGAAGCTGTAGATACCTATTACTCCTGCTTGCTCTGTCAGTCGTTTGCTCCAACCCACGTGTGCATAGTTTCACCGGAAAGAGTGGGGTTGTGCGGAGCGATCAGCTGGTTGGACGCTAAGGCGGCTTACGAAATTAACCCCAATGGTCCCAACCAGCCCATTCCTAAGGAAGGATTAATTGACCCGGTTAAAGGTCAGTGGGAGTCATTTAACGAGTACATTTACAAGAATTCACAACGCACCATTGAAAGAATGAACCTCTATACCATTATGGAGTACCCGATGACTTCCTGCGGTTGTTTTGAAGCGATCATGGCCTACTTGCCCGAATTAAATGGTTTCATGATTGTTAACCGGGAACACAGCGGGATGACTCCTATTGGTATGACTTTCTCCACTTTAGCCGGTATGGTGGGTGGAGGTACCCAGACTCCAGGGTTTATGGGAATTGGTAAGTCCTATATCGGCTCGCGCAAATTTGTTAAAGCCGATGGAGGCCTTGCCCGGGTAGTTTGGATGCCAAAAGACTTAAAAGAACAATTACGGTCAATTATTGAAGAAAGAGCTGAAGAAGAAGGGCTTGGTAGGGACTTTATTGATAAAATTGCCGATGAAACAGTAGGTACTACCGTTGACGAAGTTCTGCCATTCTTAGAAGAAAAAGGGCATCCAGCTCTTTCCATGGAGCCACTACTCTAAAAAAGCACTTTCCAGGCGGAAGGAATTTCCTTCCGCCTGCTTAAAGATTTAAAGATTTAAAAAATAACTAAAGAAAGGAGAATCGGAAATGGGCTTAACGGGATTGGAAATTTATAAGCATCTGCCAAAGAAAAACTGTAAAGAATGTGGTCAACCAACTTGTCTTGCTTTTGCCATGCAAATTGCCGCCGGTAAGGCGGGGTTGGATGCTTGTCCATATGTCAGTGATGAGGCTAAAGAGCTTTTGGAATCCGCTTCAGCTCCACCGGTAGCTTTAATTAAAGTGGGTAAAGGGGAAAAAGTATTGGAAATCGGTCACGAAACGGTATTATTCCGTCACGATAAACGGTTTGAACATCCCTGCGGTTTGGCTATTTTGGTAGAAGATACTTTAAGTGAGGGAGAAATTAAAGAAAGAGTTGAAAAAATAAATAAACTGGTTTTTGACCGGGTTGGGCAAATGCATTCGGTAAATCTTGTAGCTTTAAAAGGTAGCTCTCAAGATGCGGCGACCTTTGCCAAAGCTGTTGCTACTGCCCGGGAAGTTACCGATCTGCCTTTTATTTTAATCGGTACCCCTGAACAATTAGCCGCAGCATTAGAAACAGAAGGCGCGAATAATCCGCTACTTTATGCAGCAACTGCTGATAATTACGAGCAAATGGTAGAACTTGCTAAAAAATACAATGTTCCGTTAACTGTTAGTGCAAAAGGTTTAGATGCGTTGGCGGAGTTAGTGCAAAAGATAACTGCTTTAGGTTATAAAAACCTTATTTTAGATCCGCAACCGGAAAACATTAGTGAAGGCTTATTCTATCAAACGCAAATTAGACGCCTGGCTATCAAAAAACTTTTCCGGCCTTTTGGCTACCCAACCATAGCCTTTGCCTTAGATGAAAATCCGTATCAGGCAGTGATGGAAGCTTCGGTTTACATTGCCAAATATGCCGGTATCATTGTTTTAAACACCGTAGAACCGGCAGATATTTTACCTCTAATAACCTTAAGACTTAACATTTACACCGACCCGCAGAAACCAATTGCGGTTGAACCTAAGGTTTACGAAATTTTGAATCCCGGTCCGGATGCTCCTGTATTTATAACCACCAACTTCTCGTTGACTTACTTCTGCGTTGCCGGTGATGTAGAAGGAGCAAGAATTCCGGCTTATATCCTTCCGGTGGATACCGACGGAACTTCCGTATTAACAGCCTGGGCAGCCGGAAAATTCACTCCTGAAAAAATAGCTCAGTTCTTAAAGGAAAGCGGAATTGCTGAAAAAGTTAACCACAGAAAAGCAATCCTCCCCGGTGGGGTTGCCGTATTAAGCGGAAAACTTCAGGAATTATCGGGCTGGGAAATCTTGGTGGGTCCGAGAGAATCTTCGGGTATTAACTCGTTTATAAAGCAACGCTGGAATGTCTAATCTGAGTTTTAAAAATGAAAGAAGGTACTGTAATGGCAGAATATAAAGTTTTGTTTAAACCAGACCAAAAGGAAGTAGCAATTTCCGAAAATACCAATTTAATGGAAGCTTTAAATTTAGCGGGAATTAATATTAAAACTGTTTGCGGTGGTGCCGGTACTTGCGGTAAATGCCTAGTTCGGGTGGTGGACGGGCAAAAAAGAGTAGAAAGCTACGGAAAATTAAAACAAGAAGAAATTGCCCAAGGTTATGTGCTTGCCTGTCAAACATACCCCGAAAGTGATTTAATTATTGAAATTCCTTTTGACTCACGCCTTACTCAACACCAAATAGTAACTGATGATGAAAAAGCTTCTGGAGTTATGAATGAATTAGATTTAGCTGAAGAAGATGAATTGGACCCACTTTTTAAAGAAGTATCACTGGAATTACCGGTACCAACCTTAGATGACCCAAGGGATGATCTATCAAGACTTACGGCAACCTTTTCCCGCCAGGAAAATGGTAATCTGATTGTAGAATACGAACAGTTAAAGGACCTTCCACAAATCTTACGAAACAAAAACTTTTCCGTAACGGTGGGAGTTAGTGATTATCTGGGACTGAATAAAGCCCTGTATATTAAATCCGGAAGTGCAAGCCAGAGGGTCTTTGGTTTAGCAATTGATATTGGCACCACTACTGTTGTGGTGCAATTGGTGGATCTTGTATCTGGTAAAGTGTTGGGAACAAAAGGGAATTATAACAAACAAGCAGCTTTTGGTGATGATGTCATCAGCAGAATTATCTATGTGGACGAAAATCCAGATGGTGCAGAAAAATTACGAAAAGCTGTATTATCCACAATAAACGAGCTTATCTTTCAACTTTGCAAGGAACATGGTGTAGAGAAAAAGGAAATTATGGCTGCAGTAGTTGCCGGCAATACTACCATGACCCACCTCTTTTTAGAGATAGATCCACGATATATCCGTTTAGAACCGTATACTCCAGCTGCTCTGTTTATACCACCGGTACCGGCAACAGAAGCTAAAATTGAAATGAATCCCAAGGGCTTTGTTTACGTTATGCCCAACGTTGCCAGCTACGTGGGTGGTGATATTACCTCAGGGGTTTTATATACCGGGCTGGCAAATTCCGACGAGATAACCCTATTTATCGATATCGGGACAAACGGAGAAATGGTTCTTGGTAATAAAGACTGGCTTGTAACCTGTGCCTGCTCAGCAGGTCCTGCGTTTGAAGGAAGCGGAATTAAGCACGGTATGCGGGCTATGCAGGGAGCCATTGAACGGGTTAGCATTTCTGAAGCAGGCTTAAATGTTAAATACCAAACCGTTGGAGGAATACCGCCTGTAGGTATTTGTGGTTCGGGTTTAATTGACCTGCTTGCTAACTTAAAAAGGGCCGGAATTATTGACCGTAGCGGCAAAATCGACCGAACAGTAAATAAAGAACGAATCCGCGAAGGGGAAGATGGGCTGGAATTTGTCTTAGCCTGGGCCAATGAAAGCGGTAACAATAAGGACATAGTCATTACCGAAGCGGACATCCAAAATTTAATTCGGGCTAAAGCTGCTATTTTTGCAGGAGTTCGGACGATGTTGGCTATGGTTGATTTGCCCTTAGAAGCTATTGACCGGGTTATCATTGCTGGAGGATTTGGTAAATATCTCAACATAAAAGATGCTATAACCATCGGCCTTTTACCGGACATCGATATTAATAAGTTTTCCTATGTGGGGAATAGCTCGCTAAAAGGTGCAAGGAAAGCCTTGCTTTCCCGAAAAGCTTGTGCTGAGGTTAAGGAAATAGCCAGGAAAATGACCTACCTTGAATTAAGTGTAGGTACTACTTTCATGGATGAGTTTGTTTCGGCATCGTTTATTCCCCATACCGATTTGCATCTATTTCCTTCAGTAGAATAAGAAAAGGCAGGAGGAGTTGTCATGGCCTTTAAAATTGCGGTTGCAGGAAAAGGCGGTACGGGAAAAACCACCTTCTCGGCATTAGTTATCAAACAGTTGCTAATGTCTGGTAAAAGGCCCATCCTGGCTGTGGATGCGGATGCCAATGCTAATCTAAATGAAGCTCTGGGTTTACAAGTTGAACAGGCGATTTCCGATGTAATAAACCGGTTAGCGAAAAATATGGATCCCATTCCGGCAGGTATGACTAAAGACCAGTATATAAGTTTTAAAATTCATGAAACCCTTTCCGAGGGGGATGATGTGGACCTTTTAGTAATGGGAGGCCCCGAGGGTCAAGGATGTTACTGTTATGCTAATAATTTATTACGGCAGTTTATTTTAACTCTCAGCAATAATTATCCCTATATCGTAATGGATAACGAGGCTGGTATGGAGCACTTGAGCCGTAGAACTACCGATGAGGTAGATGTATTTTTTGTCATAAGTGACGGTAGTGTGCGGGGAATAAGGTCGGCAGGAAGAATCAAACAGCTTATCGATTCCTTGGATTTAAAAATCAAAGAAAAATACTTAGTTATAACCCGGATTGAGGAAAAAGATATCCCTGAAGTTCAAGAAGAAATTGAGAAAACCGGGTTAAAGTTAATTGGTGTAATACCCAATGATGAGTTAGTGATGGAATTTGACCGGTATAGCAAACCGTTAATTAATCTACCCGAGGATAGTAAAGCGGTAGTGGCAGTCAAGAAAATTTTACAAAATGCGGGTATTATCTGATAAGAAATAACGGAAAGGAGAGATTTAGATGGCTGTTGAGGTTTTAAAAGAAAAGTGGAATTCAAAAGTTGTAGAAGTAACCTTAGGCACTGGCGATAAAACGGTAACTTTGGGTGGCGACAGTACTCTACCTTTCTTAACTTTTGAAGGGGAAATGCCAAATCCACCTCGCTTTGCATTAGAAGTATTTGATACACCGCCCACCGACTGGCCAGATATTTTAGTTGAGCCTTTCAAAGATGTAATAAACGACCCGGTAGCTTGGGCCAAAAAATGCGTTGAGTACGGAGCAGACATCGTAGCTTTAAGGCTGGTATCCGCTCACCCCGATGGCCAAAACCGGTCCGGAGCAGAGTTAGCTGAAGTTTGCAAGGCTGTTGCTGATGCTATTGACGTTCCCTTGATGATTATCGGCTGTGGTGTGGAAGAAAAAGATGCGGAGATTTTCCCGGTTATTGGGGAAGCTTTATCGGGAAGAAACTGCCTGCTTTCTTCGGCAACAAAAGACAATTATAAGCCAATAGTTGCAACCTGTATGGTTCACGGTCATTCGGTAGTGGCTTCCGCGCCTCTGGATATTAACTTATCAAAACAGCTAAACATCATGATAATGGAAATGAACCTTGCTCCTAACCGCATCATTATGGACCCGCTTATTGGCGCATTGGGATACGGTATTGAATATTCGTATTCCATTATTGAAAGAATGCGCCTGGGAGCCTTAACCGGTGATAAAATTTTGGCCATGCCGGTAGTCTGTTTTATTGGTCAGGAAGCCTGGAAAGCAAAGGAAGCTAAAGATCCCGAGGTTGCCGAATGGGGTGATTATGCCCTGCGGGCAATCCACTGGGAAACCGTAACTACCGTTGCGCTTATTCAAGCGGGAGGGCACCTCTTTGTTATGCGCCATCCCAAGTCTTTGGCTGAAGTTAAAGAACATCTAAAAAGAATTTTAAAATAATTTACAGGAGGGAAATTTAAGATGTTTATAATGATCGGTGAGCGTATTAACGGAATGTTTAAGGACATTCGGGAGGCTATTTTAAATAAGGACCCACGTCCGATTCAAGAATGGGCGAGAAGGCAGGCTGAGAAGGGTGCCCATTACTTGGATGTTAATACCGGTCCAACTGCCGATGATCCGGTGCGCGTAATGGAATGGCTGGTAAAAACAATTCAAGAAGTTGTTGATTTACCTTGTTGCCTTGACTCTACTAACCCTGATGCCATCGAAGCCGGTTTAAAGGTTCACCGGGGTCATGCTATGATAAACTCTACTTCGGCAGATCAGTGGAAAATGGATATATTCTTCCCCATGGCCAAAAAATACGAAGCAGCGATTATCGGTCTTACCATGAATGAAAAGGGCGTGCCCAAAGATGCCAATGACCGTTCCCAATTGGCAATGGAACTTGTGGCAAATGCTGATGCTCATGGTATTCCTATGACTGAGCTTTATATTGACCCCCTTATCTTGCCGGTAAACGTTGCCCAGGAACATGCGGTTGAGGTATTAGAAACTATCCGCCAAATTAAACTAATGGCTAATCCGGCTCCAAGAACAGTTCTGGGCTTAAGCAACGTTTCCCAAAAATGCCCGGATCGGCCGCTTATCAATAGAACTTATCTGGTTATGGCTATGACTGCCGGCTTAGATGCGGCAATAATGGATGTTGATGATGATGCCCTGGTAGATGCGGCGGCCACTGCACATATCTTGCTTAATAAAGAAATTTACTGCGATTCTTATCTTAAAACCTTTAGACAGAAGTAAAAGGACGGGGCTCTGCCCCGTCTTAATACCATTTATTTAATTCAATTTAAGGCGAGGGATTGTAATGGCCAATAACACCTTAACTATGGAAATTGCGGAACTATCCCATCAGCCGGTAAGTCGCTGCTTTCAATGTCAAAAATGTAGTTTAGGCTGTCCGGTGGCGGAAGAAATGGACTATCTTCCCCACCAGGTAGTTGATTTAATAAATAAAAACCTTTCAGAAAAATTAATTGGCAGCAATGCCTCTTGGATTTGCGTTAGCTGCAAAACCTGTGTTCAGCGGTGTCCAAATGGTATTGATATTGGGGCTATCCACGATGCTCTTAAAAATATTCATTTTAAACTTAAATTACCTGTCGGAGTTAAAGCGGTTGCTGATTTTTACGAAAGCTTTTTGGATACGGTTTATGACTATGGACGGGCTTACGAATTAGGGATGATAGTGAAACACAAGTTAAAGACCAAAAACTTTACTCAGGATATGAAAATGGGGTTACAGATGTTTTTAAAAGGAAAAATAAAGATTGCTCCCCATAAAATCAACAAAATATGGGAAGTCAAAAATTTATTTTCCAGTGTAAAGGGGAGTGAGTAATGAAAACCGGATATTATCCCGGATGTTCACTTCATTCAACGGCTACCGAATATAACGAGTCAGTTTTGGCCGTTGTAAAGGCAATTAACAACGAGGTAAAAGAAATCGATGATTGGAATTGTTGTGGAGCTACCGCCGGCCACAGCACTTCATCGGAACTGGCAATTGGACTTCCCCTTCGTAATTTAATGCTTGCGGAAAAGGAAGGATTTGACGAATTGTTGGTGCCCTGTGCGGCTTGCTATAATCTTTTCAAAACCGCACAATTTGAAGTTGCCCATGGACAAAAGCAAGATTTAGTTGCCGACATGGAACATCAATTAGGGTTAACATACCAAAATAAAATAAACGTTTTAAATTTTATTGAATATGTTTTAAAACCAGAAAATATCGAAAAAATAAAAAAATTAATTAAAAGGCCGTTAGGAGGAATAAAAGTTGCTGCTTACTACGGTTGCTTGCTTTTAAGACCACACAATGTAGTTGGATTTGATAATCCCGAAAGGCCAACAAAAATGGAAAAACTTCTGGAAGCTTTAGGAGCTTCGCCGGTTCGTTGGAATGCAAAAAATGAATGCTGCGGTGGTAGCCAAGCTCTTTCAAAACCGGAATTGGTTGTGAAACTGGTTAATAATATTGTTGCCAATGCCCGCGATAATGAAGCAGAACTGATAGTTACGGCTTGTCCCCTCTGCCAGGCAAATTTAGATGGACGGCAGATAAACTGGGATTCACCGGAACAAAACAAACAGCTTTTACCGGTTTTATACATTTCGGAGCTAATTGGTTATGCTTTGGGTTTACCTGTAGAAAAGTGGTTTGCCAAACATCTTGTTCCCCCTTCGTTAAAAGCTTAAGGGGAAGGTGGGGAGGTTTATATGACAAAAAGCTATCTGGTAATCGGTGCCGGCGCAGTGGGATTACAAATAGCCCAGGATTTAGAAGAAAATGGGCATGAAGTTTGGCTGGTAGAAGAATCAGCCATGCCGGGAGGAAAGTTTAACAGCCAAAAACCTTTGGAACCGGGAATAAACCTTGCTTATTTTAGCGGAACCTACCATCCCGGAGATTATTTGTTTACCAGCAAAGCAGTAAGTCTGATGGCTTCCAAACGGGTAAAGGTCCTTTATGGTTCAAAGGTTTCGGTGATTAATGAAGAAAAGGGAAAATTTTATACCGAAATTATCGCTCCTAAGGAAAACTACACCAAAGTTTTTGATGGAGTGTATTTTACCCCTGGCTTTGTGCCCTTTAATCCTGAAGAAAGAGCCGAATACTTGTACGGGATAAATAATTTTGTCTTAACGGGCTTAGAATTAGAGAATTTACTAAAAACTGGAGAAATAAAAAAGAATCCACCGGAAAAAGTGGCGTTTATCCAGTGTGTAGGTTCCCGAAATAACGGAATTGGGGCTGGAAAGCCTTATTGCTCTGGCTTTTGTTGTTTATATAGTTTAAAAGAAATTGACCTTCTGAAAAAAGTTTTGCCTGATACCGTTGTCAAGGTCTTTTATTTGGACTTAAGGCTTTACAATAAGGGTGCTGAAAAGTTATATCAGAGAGCGGTCGAAAATAATGTAAGTTTTATTCGCAACATGATTTCGGCTATAAAAGAAGAACCAAAAAGCTATAAGCCGATTATTCGTTATTTAAACAATGGACGTTTTAAAGATGAACTTTTTGATTTGGTAGTTTTAGCACAGGGAGCAGAAATAAGCCCAAATATTAAAACTCTTTTGGCCAGTCTCAACATTGCCGAAAATGAGCTCCTGGAATTTTACGGTACACCGGAAAATCCCCATCAAATTCGACCGGGAATATACTTTGCCGGTTCGTTCTTAAATCCAATGGATGGCGCAGACAGCATGGTCTCCGCAGGTTCTGCAACTTTTCCGGAAATAAATTTAAAAGAAAATGTCCAAAGCCCCAGGGAAATTAAATATTTTACCAACACCGGTATTATTTTCTGTAATTGTCGAGGGTCATTGCCGGTTGATGAGCTAAAAGGTACAGCAGCAGATTTACCAAATATTACTATTTCCGACTGTTTGAATGAAGACGAGCTGGGCAAAGTAAGAAGTTTCTTACTCGACAACCAAATTGGCAATGCAGTTTTTGCCGGTTGTAGCAAGATAAAAATTTTGCCCGGGTTGGAAAAGTTAGCTTATGAGGAATCAATCGGTACAAGGTTTGAAGTGGTTAACCTGAAAGAACAGGGGTACGCTTTATACGGCAAGGAAAAGTTTAAAGCTATCGCGCCAAAATTGGTAGCAGGAACTTTAGCTCGCCTAAAATTCAGCACTAACCCGGCACTTAAGGTGAAAAATGATATCAACTTTGATGTAGTTGTAATAGGCGGTGGTCTTGCAGGGTTAAAAGTAGCGGAAGCACTAACCGAAAAAGGCGTTTCGGTAACAGTTGTTGAAAAACAAGATTCCTTTGGCGGTAAGCATAAAAATAAAGTCATACCCTTAGAGGGAATTAATTTAAAGGAGTTTATTGAAAAAATCCTTTTAAAATTAGAAAACCGCGGGGCTCTTTTACTAAAAAATGCAGAAATTGTGGAAGTCTCAGGTGGGCCAGGTAATTATCAATTAATTATTGAACGCTTTGGTAAGCGTTTGAACATCAACGCTGCTGCCGTCATTTTAGCAACCGGAACGCAAAAGAGTTACGGCCGCTATAAAAAAACTTCGCAAGTTATCTTCCAGGAAGACTTATTTTCCTCGGCGGACTTGCTTTCGCAATGTGACTCAATTGGTTTTTTGCAATGTGCCGGTAGTCGAAATGATTTAAACCCCATTTGCAGTCGCAATTGTTGCGTTTCAAGTTTAGATGCGGCAATCTTTATTAAAGAAAAGTTTCCGGAAAAGGATGTCTTTATCTTTCATCAGGATATAATGGCTTACGGTAAATATGAATACAAGTACTTAAAAGCAAGAGAGTTAGGAATTAAGTTTGTGGTTTATAATCGCGGTCAATATCCGGAAATTAAATCTACCGCCGGTAAAATTCAAGTTGTTACCAACGAGAACTATTTAGACGATGTTGTCCTTGATTTACTGGTTTTAGCCGAAGGGGCTATTCCCAATAAGGAAAATGAAAAGCTGGCCGAATTGTTCAAAGTTGGGCTTGATGAATTTGGATTTTTACGGGAATCCCACCAGGATATTTCTGGAGGTTACTTCCCCAAATGGGGAGTCTTTGTGGCCGGTGAAGCTCAAGGACCCAAAACTGTAAGGGAAATCCTCTATTCTGCTCAAAACACCGCAAAAAATGTGTTGACTTATCTAAATCAATTACAAAATTCCCAGTTAAAAATCAATTACAGTGAAGTTATTGAAGAAAAGTGCGCTGCCTGCCTAACCTGTGTTCGGGTTTGCCCATACTCGGTTCCAGTAGTGATTAATGGCAAAAACGTTGCATATATCGATCCAATTTCCTGCCAGGGCTGCGGTATATGTGCTTCCGAATGTCCTAACAAAGCAATTGTTCAGAACAATCGTCCCCATCACGGGGTATTGGCTGAAATAAGGGTATTAGCAGGGGAGGGTAAATAATGACAGCTAAAGTTTTAATTTATCAGTGTTCATACTGTTCCTACTTAACTTTTGATTTGTTAAGTCAATATAAAGTCCATTTACCGGATAACATTGTTCTTACCGATCTCCCCTGTACCGGCACCATATCAGTAAATATGTTATTAGAAGCGGTAGAAAATGGTTTTGAAAAGGTATTTGTTTTAGGCGGAACCGGTAATGATTGCCGCTTTTTAAAAGGTAGTCAAAGGGCACAAAAACGAGTAGAAGAGGCGGTCAAGATTTTAAAGGAAATCGGTTATGACAGAGCAACCATTGCTTTTTACGGCTTAAAGCCGGGAGATGTTGATAGTCTGAAAAACATCTTAAGTACGATTTAATTACCTGAGGAAAGGGTGACCAAACCTTGATTGTTGCTGAAAGAAAACCGCTCGAAGAAATAATTAAGATGGTGGAAAAGCATGAAAGTATTTTAGTCTTGGGATGCGGCGGTTGCGTTACGGTATGTTTGGCCGGGGGTGAGAAAGAAGCAGAACAGCTCGCTACGACCCTGCGGCTTTACTTCCAAAAAGAAAACAAACCGTTTAAAACTATTACCACCACTATTACCCGGCAGTGCGATCCAGAATATGTTAAGTCCGTTGCGGAAGAAGTTGCCAAAGTCGATGCTGTTTTATCAACCGCTTGCGGTGTCGGAGTTCAATTTATGGCCGAGAACTATCCTGGTAAATGGGTTTATCCTGCTCTAAATACAAAGTTTGCTGGAGCAAATTTAGAGTTGGGAGTTTGGGGAGAAAGATGTGGCCTTTGCGGAGAATGTATTTTACACCTAACTGGTGGGGTATGTCCGGTAATCCGTTGTTCTAAGAGCTTGTTAAATGGTCCTTGTGGTGGCTCGCAGAACGGCAAATGCGAGGTTTCCAGTGAAATCGACTGTGCTTGGCAGTTGATTTATGATCGGCTAAAAAGTTTAAATAGCCTTGACCTAATCCTTAAGATTCAACCACCCAAAGATTGGTCTAAAGCCCGGGATGGTGGCCCCAGGAAAGTAATTAAGGAGGAGGTCCGGTTATGATAACGGAAAGCCGCCTGGAAAAATTATTTGCCGAAGGTCATTTTGTGGTTACGGCAGAAATTGGACCTCCCAAAAACAGTAACGGAGAAGTAGTACGCAAACATGCTCGTAACTTAAAGAATTACATTGATGGAGCAAACTTAACCGATAACCAAACGGCGGTGGTTAGATTATCCAGTATTGCCGCTGGTTTTCATGTATTATCCGAGGGAGTTGAACCAATCATTCAAATGACCTGCCGGGATAGAAATCGCATTGGGCTTCAATCGGACTTATTAGGAGCGTATAGTCTTGGAATACGCAATGTTTTGGCCCTGACCGGGGACCACCAATCATTCGGTAACCATCCTACTGCTAAAAACGTCTACGATTTGGATTCGATCCAGTTAATTCAAACTATCAAAAAATTAAGAGATGAAAAACAATTTTTATCCGGTGAACCAATTAAAGAACATGAACCGCGCTTTTTCATTGGAGCCGTAGAAAATCCTTTTGGTGATCCCTTTGAGTTTCGAGTTTTACGCCTTGAGAAAAAAATAGAAGCGGGGGCCCAGTTTATTCAAACCCAGTGTATCTTTGATATGGAAAGATTTGAAAGATTTATGGAAATGGTTAGAGAAAGAGGGCTCCACGAAAGGGCGTATATTTTAGCAGGCATTACGCCATTAAAATCAGCGAAAGCTGCTAAGTATATGAAAAACGTTGCCGGAATGATAATGCCTGACCATATAATAGAACGGATGGAGAAAGCCGAAGACCAAAAAGAAGAAGGGGTAAAAATTGCCGTTGAAATGATTGAACACTTAAAGAATGTTAAAGGCGTTGCTGGGGTTCATATCATGGCAATTGCCTGGGAAGATATTGTTCCGGTTATTGTGGAAAGAGCTGGACTGCTTCCACGGCCTGAAGTTTAAACTTCAGGCTTTTTTCTTTTAAACTTCCTGATTTTCTGATATATTATTATTGCGAGATTGGAGGGGTAGGATTGCAGGATTACCATATACACCCCGGTTACTCAATAGATGCAGCCGATTGTCCGCTAAAAGATTACTGCGAAAGAGCTCTTGCCCTAAATCTTAAAGAAATTGCCTTTACAACGCATTTTGAGGCAGAGCCAGAAAGAAGGCACCTGGATTGGTTTGTAAGAGTAAACGGCGAGATACGACCTATGGAAGTTGATGAATGGTTAAAGTTCTATTTTGCCGAAATAGAAAAGTTAAAAGAAGAATATAAAGACCGCTTAGCTATAAAAATTGGGTTAGAGGTAGGATATTTTGAAGGAATTGAAGAAAAAATTAGCAAATTAAAAGAAAAGTACCCCTTTGACTTTTTAATAGGTTCCATTCATACCTTAGATCATCTTGCTATTTCTTCAAAAAAAGAAGCATATCAATTGTTTGTTCGGTATTCGGCTGAAGAAATCATTAATAAATATTTTGTGCGGCTTGAAAACCTTGTTAAATCCGGGTTATTTGAAGTTATAGGGCATTTGGATTTATTTTTGCGATACGGGCTTAATTTTTTTGAGCTCGAAAAATTGTTGGTTTTTGATGAAAAAATTAGGGATATTTTCTATTTGATCAAGCAAAAAGGTCAAATTATTGAATTCAACACCTCGGCGCTCAGGCGCGGTCATAATTTCATTCATCCTCATCAATTTTATTTTGAAAAATTGCTCTTGGCAGGTATCGATAAATTTGTAATTGGGTCCGATGCCCATACCCTTTCGGAGCTTGGTTATGAAAGCCAAAAAGCGTTAGAACTTCTTAAAAAATATAATTTAAAGCCGGTTTCGTTGGCAAGAGGCAAATGGGTAATTTGGGAGGACTTCTGATGAGCGGGTTAACTTTGTTTTTAGCTGAGCTATTTAATCAAGGATTGCTAAGTGTTCCCGTTTTTTTATTAAAAAATTACCGGCATCTAAATTTAACGGAAAAAGAATTGGTATTTTTACTTCAACTGATGAGTTTTAATAATGAAGGAAACTTATTACCTTCGGCTGAGTTTTTAGCCAAAAGCTTAGGAGAGGATTTAGGAGAAATTAAAAAGAATTATCGCGAGTTAATAAAAAAAGGCATTATTTCTGTGAGCAAGAAATTTGATGAAAAATCTGGAAAATATGTAGAAACAATTGATTACATTCCTCTTTTCGAAAAATTAACCGATCTATGGGCTGCCCAAAAAGTTTTAAATGAAGTAAACAATAGGCCTTTAGAAAAAGGTAGCGTAGATTCTGCGGCAAGAGTGGTAGAGGTTTTTAGCCGGGAATTTGGAAGAGGACTATCTCCTATTGAAATTGAACTTATTGATAACTGGTTAAATCAAAAAAAATACTCAGAAGAATTAATCTACGAGGCCTTAAAAAGGGCAGTAATTTTAAATAAAAAAAGTTTTCGGTATATTGATGCTATTCTTTACCGCTGGGAAAGTAATAATATTAAAACTATTGAAGAAGTTAATAACTTTGAAGAGCAAATGAAGAAAAAGAAGACTGCTAAAGCCAGTAAAAATGAAAATAATGACATGGACGAGAAAAAGAAGGAGCTAATTAAAAAACTTTATTTAAGTTAGGTGATTTAAATGCCAAAATGTTTAATTTGCCAGGATCGTGGGCTAATTTTAAATGAAAAGGGAGAATATGAAAAATGCCAATGCCTTAGCAAAAAAGATTTAAGCTTAAAGCAGGAAAAAAGTTTTATTCCACCATTATACCGGAATATGACTTTTGCTGATTTTGATTTGAGCTATTATTCAAAATATCACATCGACCGCGAGAGAAACATTTCCTATTACGAAAGTGCCCAAAGGGCTTTAAAGGCTGCTATAAATTTTGTTAAACTTCTTACCACCAATCAACCGGTAAAAGGATTGTATTTTTCTGGACCGGTGGGGAGTGGGAAAACGCTTTTAGCAGCGATAATTGCCAATGAAGCGCTTAAAGCAGGGAAAGATGTTTTATTTGTAGTTGTACCTGAATACTTAGAAAAAATTAAGCAAAGCTTTGGTGATGAAAACGATGGTTACTTAATTGAAAAAGCGTTATCCACCGAACTATTAATTTTAGATGATTTGGGTGCTCATAATTATACCGAATGGACAAAAAATACTTTGTATTTAATAATAAATCACCGGTTGTACTATCAATTACCGGTAGTAATAACCACAAATATAAGTCTTGAAGATTTAGAAAATTACTTAGGAGAAAGAACCACTTCGCGCATTTTTGAGCTTTGCCATCACTACTGGCTACCGGTGGATTTAGATATTCGCCTAAGGAAAACCGGAGGAATGTAGAAAAATAATTAGGGAAAACTATTACTGTTTAAAAAAAAACAACGGGCTGATTGACATGCAAGAATCCCAAAGGCTTGGAGAAATTCTTCGGGTTTTAAGTAAATATGGGCTAACGGTCCTGAAAAACAAGTTACAAAAACAAGTTGTATTAACGGATTCCCAGGTCTTACAACTTTTCACCGATTTAGGCCCTACGTTTATAAAATTTGGGCAGTTTTTAAGTACGCGCCCTGACCTGGTAGACGAAAGGTTTATAACAGTACTTCGTAATTTACAGGATAACGTACCAGCGGTTTCCTTTACGGTGTGCAAAAAATTTATTGAAGAAACTTTTGCGGTAAATTACTTTGCTAACTTTAAGGAAATTGACCCCCGACCTATAGCCAGTGCATCAATTGCTCAGGTTTATTTCGGAATTTTAAAAAGTGGGGAAAAAGTTGTTCTTAAAATTAAAAGGCCAGATATAGAAGAAACTATAAAAACCGATTTGGAAGTTATCAAAAAGTATTTACTACCACAATTAAGAGCTTTAGGATTTATTTCCCATTTCGATTTGACCAAGATTTTCAATCTATTTGAAATCAAACTTAAAGAAGAATTAGATTTTTTAAACGAACTGCAAAACTTAAAAATATTTCACAGGGCTCTTAAAAATTATGAAGACCTGATAATTCCGAAAGCATTTAAGGAATTATCGGGACGGAATGTTTTAGTAATGGAGTACGTGGACGGCAATCTTTTAAAAAATTTTTTAGAGCAAAAGGTATATTACCCAACCTTAGGAGAAAAGCTAATCCATAACTTTTGCCGTCTTTTATTTTGGGAAAGGATATTTCATGCAGACCCTCATCCGGGTAATATTATTTTTACCAAAAATAAAAAGCTTTGCTTTTTGGACTTGGGTGCTGTTGGTTTTGTAGACCCGAGCACCGTTGAAATCCTGGCCGAACTATTTATTTATTTATGTGAAAAAAATTTAAATGGAGTAATTAATTTAATTTTTCGCCTGGGACAATACCGGGGAGAAATTGATGAGTTTACTTTTTACCAGGAAATGTACAAGTTACTTGAACTCGTTTCGGAAGTGGGTAAGGGAGAGGTCTTGGCGGGAAAGCTAATTCTTGATATTATTAAAATTAGTATCAAGTATGGTATTAATTTGCCGGTAAATCTTGTTTATATCGGTAAAGCTGCGTTAACTCTGGAAAGTACTGCTATTTCCCTGGGAACGCGTTTTAATTTTTTTGAAATCGCTAAAAAATATGGCGAAGAAGCTTTAATAAAAACTACCTTAAACACATTGGCACCGTCCGATATAGCTTTAAATTTATACAGGCACTTGGAAATTAAGGGAAAATTACCGTTGCTTTTCTTTTCAATCTTAAAAAAGTTTGATGAGGGAACCTTCCAGGTAATTTTTCGGCATGCCGGATTAGAAATCTTCATCAAAGCTTTGGACAGGACTTCAATGAGAATCACTTTTGGGTTAATAATTTCTTCATTACTTATTGCTTCAGGTTTAATTGTGGCTGCCGATGGCCGGCTTTTGCAAACTTTAGGGACTGCCACCTACATATTATCAATACTTGCCGCCGGTTATTTAATTTATTTAATTTTTAAGTCAGGAAAATGGCATTAAACGAAGGGGGAGATTTATGAGTTCCGAAGTTTATTTTGTGAATGTGCGTGCCCAGAAAGGAGCAAGTTTACTGGAAAAACTGGAACGCTTGATTGACCGGAGCGGGTTAATGGATATTGTAGCACCAAATGATTTAGTGGCAATTAAGCTTCATTTTGGCGAAAGGGGAAATACCGCTTATATTAGACCTCAATTTATCAGGAGAATAGTTAACAAAGTTAAAGCCAAAAAAGGAAAACCCTTTCTGACCGATGCCAATACCTTGTATGTCGGGAGCAGGGCCAATGCCGTCGATCACCTGGAAACTGCTATTGAAAATGGTTTTGACTATGCTGTAGTGGGTGCTCCCTTAATAATTGCCGATGGTCTTACCGGAAAAGATTACATAAAAGTGCCAGTTAATTTAAAACATTTTAAAGAAGTAAACATTGGAAGTGCTGCCGTCTTAGCCGATGCCCTAATTGCTGTAACCCATTTTAAGGGCCACGAAGCTACCGGTTTTGGCGGAACCCTGAAAAATATAGGAATGGGTTTGGGAAGCCGTTCGGGAAAACAGCAAATGCACTCCGATCTGCTGCCGGAAGTTAATGCGGAAATCTGTACCGGCTGCCGAAAATGTGCCCGCTGGTGTCCGGCTCAAGCCATTTCGTATGAAAACGGCAAAGCCGTCATAAACTATGAGCTCTGCATAGGTTGCGGTGAATGTACCGTAACCTGCAATTACCATGCCATAAAAATTAACTGGAAAGATGAAAATGATGTTATTCAGGAAAAAATTGTTGAATACACCTATGGCGTTTTAAAAGACAAAAAAGGAAAAGCTGCTTTTATTACTTTTTTAACTGACATTTCCCCGGATTGCGATTGCTGCAGTTGGAATGATGTTCCCTTGGTGCCAGATATAGGTATTTTAGCTTCCTTTGATCCCATAGCTATTGACCAAGCAGCCGTAGATTTAGTGAATAATGCTGGGTCTATTGAGAACTCCGTTATAGGTAAATTAGCTCCGGGGGTTGATAAGATTAAAGCTAACAAGCCTTCAATTAACTGGGAGAAACAGTTGATTTATGGGGAAGCAATAGGTCTTGGCTCCCGAAAATACAAGTTAATTGAAGTTAAATAATAATCTTTTTGACAATTACATCTAACTTAACAATTTCAATACCGGTTTGTCCTTCAAATTCCTTGATAACGTGTGGTATAAATTTTTTAATTTGCTGGGGGATATCTGAACTTTTTTCCACAGCTACTTCCACCGTTACGGCTAACAGTCCGTATGAATAAGTTAGATCAATGTTTAAAACCTTTTTTACAGGTTTATTTTGGGATAAAATAAAAGCTAAAATTTTTTCTAACGCTTCTTCCGCAATCGACAATTTACCCAATTCGTTGTAAAACGGTTTAACTATTGTTTTATCGAAAACAGTCTTTACTTTTTTTCCTCTTTTAAAATAAATTTTTACTGGTTCAAAAAATATTGCTGGAAAAGATTTTTTTACTTCAAAGGCAGGTACCGGTATAACGTGTTTTCCAAGGCGCGAACGGTGAAAACGGGCAATTTTTATTTCATCGGGTGATGCGACTTCATTTATGTAAATAAACCTTTCGGGTTTTTCGAGGGATAAATTTTCACATATTTTTTCGACCATATCCTTGGATGTTCCTAAAACTAAAATATTTTCCGATTGGTAGTTTTCCAGGATTTTTTTTGCCATTTCCCGGTGAAAAGTATCCTGAAATAAAGCGGTGCGAATAGCAGCAATTTTTGATATTTGCTTTTTTGCCGAAATTCCTCCTAAAATTTTTTGACCTTTAATTATTAAGCCATCGTCGATAATAATTTGACAATTATTTTCAAAAGCAATTAAAGCAGCTCTATGACTTTTTCCTGTACCGCTGGGTCCTACAAAGCCTATTGTAGCCATTTTAGATACTCCTTCCTAATTAAAAAATATTTAATTTGGAGGTGTTTTGCAAATGTGGTATATTGAAAAACACAATGAAAATTATCAAGTTGGTTGGAGGGTTTCTGATATATTATATCAGAAAAAAACCCCGTATCAAAACCTGGCAATTGTTGAATTTGCTGAATTCGGTAGATCCTTAATTTTAGATGATGCGGTTCAGACCACAGAAAAAGATGAATATGTTTACCATGAAATGTTAGTTCATCCTGCAGCTTTTACCCATAAGTCTCCCCGTCGGGCCCTGATTATAGGAGGTGGTGACGGAGGCACTTTAAGAGAAGTATTAAAACATAAAACTATTGAAAAAGTTGATTTAGTTGAAATAGATGAAGAGGTTATCAAAGCTTCAAAGCAATTCTTACCATCTTTAAGTGAAAGTTTTAATGATCCCCGGGTTGAAGTTATTATTGATGATGGTATCCGTTACGTTAAAAAAATAAAAAATTATTACGACCTGATCTTTGTGGATGCCTCAGACCCCGTGGGACCTGCAGTGGTTTTATACAGTGAAGAATTTTACCGTTCCCTTTTTGATGCTTTAACTGCTGACGGAATAGCTGCGGTTCAATCGGAATCGCCCAATTTCTACCCCGATATTTTCGTTAAAATCGTAACTACTTTGCGAGATATTTTTCCCAAGGTAAATGTCGCCTTAGCTCCCGTTCCGTCATATATTAGTGGTTTCTTTGCTTTTACCGTTGCTTCAAAAGTTTATAATCCTAAAGAAACAACTCCCAACATTACGTTTCCTACTAAATACTACAATGAAGAAATCCATAATGCTTGCTTTGCATTACCAAACTTTATCTTAGATATGCTAAAAATCCGCTAATTTTTAGCGGATTTTTTTATAAAAAAAGGAGTTTTAATTTTTAAACCGAATAAATTAAATAATGAGGGAAGGAAATGGAAAGCAAAGTACTGGAAATGCTCAAACAGGATAAAATTGTTTTTAAAGCTTCTGAAAAAATTTTATTAAAGCCACTTAATTCCTTAACCCGGGAAGAACGGCGAAAATATTTTCAAGAAATTGAGCCGGAGCTTAAAGCATTGCGGAAGGATCTCCAAAATTTATTTAAAGCCAATCCGGCAATGCGGGAGAAATATTTAAATGCAATAGTGTCAGAAGTTCTTGACAATAAAGGGGTTATAAACACTTTAAATTCCACTGTAATTAAAGCATTGGGCTCTTTCGACTTTTACCGTTTATTAAATGCAAAAGCTCGGGAAAAAAACATAAAACTTTCGCTGCAAACTAACAATTATACCTTTCTGGTCTGGCTTTTAATATTTTTTATCTTGTTTTTCTACATTCTTATCACCAGGAGGGGTTAACTTGAGCCCCTTTAAAAACGCTCTCAAAGAATTTATCTTTTATGCGGGAAGGCATCGTATCGCCGAACGTACCGGGGGAAAGCTTTGCGGTGATAAGATTTATCTTAAATACTTAGGGCAAAATATTTATTTTGATTTAACCCGCTTTACTTTTAGTTCTTTAAAACTTGATGAGTTTGATAAAACTTTAATAATTCGGTATTTTTATCAGGCAAGTGGTTTTCCTCCAAAAAATAGGTGGCTTTCCTTTTTAGATTTGCCGGAAGGAATGCACCATTACCAGCCATTTATTTATGAAGCCTTAAAGCCTCTGGCTGAAAAGGCGTTTTTACCCGAAAGATTAAGTTCTTTAAATGCCGTAAAATTAGCCTTTGGTTCGGAGTCTTACCAAATTTACCCTTTACCCAGGCTTCCTCTTGCTGTAATTAAGTGGGATAACAAAAAAAGTCAAGTTTTGTTTGACCAGGTTTGCTTATCTTACTTGAAAACCGTAGATTTATATGTTCTGGGCATAAAAACGGTAAACTACTTGACAGGCGGGATATAAAAATATATGTTTGGTTTCTTTAAACTTCCCAAAAACCTTGCAGAAACTGAATTCGGGTTAAAATTCAAGGCTACTTATTGTACCCTCTGTAAAGAATTAGGCTCAAAATTCGAAGGCTTTAAACTATTCAACAATTACGATTTCACCTTCTGGGCACTTTTTATAGATTCTTTTTTTGATGAAAATCCTAACGTGGTTAGTTTTTTTTGCCCGTATACTGTAAAAAAGAAATTTCGTTATAATAAACCTACTTTTGGCATCGTAAAAGCAGCATATTACACAAAACTTTTTATGCGCTTAAAGTTAATCGACTTTTTGCAGGACCTACCAATAAAGCATATTGTTGCCCGGAATTTATTTGACTCTCTTTTACACGAACAACATCTTAGAGAAAAAAATAAATTACAGACCCTAGAATACTATGGAGAAATTTCGGGAGTTCTTTTGGGTATAATTACGGCAGATACATTGGTCGAACGTCATGTTTCTTTCGATAAAATTTTTGCTGCTTATAATCTTTCTTATTTTATTGGACGCTATATTTATTTAGTTGATGCCCTAAGCGATTTTAAAAAGGATATAATTTTACGCAGATTTAATGCAATATTAGCAGCTTATCCGGATTTGAAAAATAAAAGGTACGGAAAAACTTTTTACGAAATTAATTTCGTCTTGTACCGCCATTTGGAAATAATAAAAAAGTACTTATTTGATTTAAATAACAGGTTTGCTCCTGAAATGATAGTTATCTTACAAAATAGTCACATCAAAGCTATTGAGCTATTTTTAAAAAACTTATCCCTAAGGGAGGATGAATATGGAAACTTACCTGAATCTTGGCGCCTACTTACCAAAAAATCTTGAACTTTACTGGGAAAAGATAAAGGAAAAGCCCCTAACTGAACAAATAAAATACGTAACAGCGGATTTAAAAAACGGCCTTAGCGGTGAGTACTGGTATTTATTGGGAATTTTATACGATCTTGCTGGTGAGTTTTCAAAAGCTTTTCGGGCCTTTGAAAAAGCAGAACCATTTCTTCAAGATAAAATTTTTAATTATTATCCCCATCATCCCCGTGGCTACCGCAGAGAAGGTCTTTCTTTATGTGATGTGGCGTGTGGTGCCTGCTTGTTAGACACCTGCTGCGAATGCATGGGAGGAGATTTCATTTCGTGCTGTTAAAGAAAGATCTTATGGCAACTTTTCTTGGAAGTTTGGCTTTTTTAGCAACATTTGTTGCAGAATATTTTCACATCGCTCCAAGGGTAATAGGCATTGGTGTTGGTTTTTTGGTGTTATTTTGCAGCAATTTTTTAGGAAAGCGCCAGGCATTTCTTTACGTGCTGATATTAACTATTTTAGCGGTATTATTTCTTAATCCTATAGTTGCTTTAAAATATTTCTTGCTTTACCTACTTATGCCACTCTTACTGGCAATAGGTGATGGTAAACTTTCTTTAAAAATCTTAACCCTTATTATTGGTAGCGGAGGAATATTTTTATACTTATTAGCTTATTTAAAGTACTTTAAATTTATTTATATCCTAAGTTATAAAATAAATAGTATTGGATACTTAACAGTAATTTCAATTTTTGGCGCAGCTGTGTATTATTTAATTTTAACTTACGGATGGACTTGCATAAGAAAAAATATTCCGGCAAATTTCTTAAATTATTTATCAAATATTCTTGACTAACAAAAAAAAATGATGCATAATATAATAGCGACAACGGGTTGTAGCGCAGTTTGGTAGCGCGCCACATTCGGGATGTGGAGGCCGTGGGTTCAAGTCCCGCCAACCCGACCATTGAAACTAAAGCCCCGCAAAGATTGCGGGGCTTTACTATTTTTACCAGGAGCACTTAATTGTATGATTGCTAAAGGATTGCTAAAGAATTTTTTTGACCAGCTTATTTACCTTTATTCCAGAGGTTGTCAACAATTTCGGCGGCAGAACGATGGGATTCTGGAAGAACATGGGAATAAATATCCAGAGTAATACGGATATCCGAATGTCCCAAACTTTCGGAAATTATTTTTGCGGGAACGCCGGCCGCTAAAAGAAAAGTGGCGTGAAAATGCCGGAGATCATGAATACGTGCCTGAATCCCAAGTGTTTCTACTCACATAAAATAACCGTCCAATGCTCAGATTTCGTGGCCAAATAGAAAAGGAATTTGTTTAGATAATGGCGAATAATTGGAGAAAAAATCTAAAGAAGGAGAAAAAGGAAA
>NZ_ATYG01000014.1:0-74001 GCF_000427565.1 Carboxydothermus ferrireducens DSM 11255 | reverse complement strand
AAAAAGCATAAACAATTACCAAGTGGTCATGTCCTTTGTGATGCTGGTCTTGCTATGCATAAAGATGGCAAACAGTATTTTATTGATAAAATCAAATATAAATTTTCCTGCCCCTTTAAAAACTCTAAAAATGATAATCTTTGCCCTTGCAATCATCCTAATTACTTTAACGGAAAGAAAAACCGTGGTTGCACTAAATACATTACTGTTAATTCCGACTATCGCTCTTCAATTAACAGAAATTCTGTTTTCTTTAAAAAGATTTATGCTCTACGAACTGAATCGGAAAGATACAATTCACGCTGGAAAAACCTAAATCTTGAAAAAGCTTTTACAAGAAACTTTAATTCTATTTCTAACTTAAATACTATTGGCCATATTTGCCTTCTCACTCTGGCTATTGCTGCTATCAACGATAACCATGTTGATAAGTCTAAATCTCTTTTTGGCTTCAAAACTGTTGCTTAGCTATTTATTTTAGTCCCTATCTTCTTTAAATTTTCCCTACTTTCTCAAGGGCTAGTGTATCCTTTTTTATACCCATTTTTTTACATACCTTTCTGCTCATTCCATTTCATCGCCTACAACAATAGTTAGCTTCCAACTTTTTCTTTTTTTACTTTTAAATCTACCTAATTATGCTCATCCCTTTAATATATTAGAAGGATTTTCCCAATTTCTATATAGCAAAAAGCCTTACATATATTTTACCATCATTTTAAGCTGTTCTGGTAATTGCATTTTTTATGTTTTGAACCCCTCCGATTTCATTTTTATTTTTCATATGCCAACTTAATAAAAATATCAAATAATTTCTTCGCAGATTCTTCCCAAGAAAATTTTTTGCATTCTTTAAGTCCTTTTATTCTTAAATTATACTGCAATTCTTTATTTTTACTAATTTTAATAATAGCATCTTTGATTGTTTCTATATCAAAAGGATCAATATACAAAGCCGCATCTCCACAAACCTCGGGCAATGAAGCCTTATTTGAAGCAATAACCGGGCAACCACACGTCATCGCCTCTAAAGGTGGAAGTCCAAAGCCCTCATATAAACTAGGGTATATAAGGCAAATAGCATTATTATAAAGCCTCCGCAAATCATCGTTAGAAACATAACCTAAAATAAAAATATTCTCCTTAATAGGGCTATTTTCAATTCTTCGAAATAACTCTTCGCTTTTCCATGAATTTCCACCAACCATTATTAATTTTGGTAATTTAACTCCCTTTTGAAATAGCTCTTCATATGCAATTAATACACTCATTAAATTCTTTCTTGGTTCAAAACTACCAACTGTTAAAATATATTCATCACTCAAATTAAAACCTTTTACATTATTCTGTAGTTTCTCATTTTGTATGTAAAACACTTTATTATCAACAGCAGGATATATAATTTCTATTTTTTTTTCATCTATAAATTTAAACTCTTTTAAAATATCATTCTTTGTAGAATGTGAAACAGTTAGAATTAAATCTGCACTTTTTAATGAATGAGTAAAAAATAGTTTATGATTCAAGAAATTACTATTTGTCATTGTTTCAGGAAAATATTTGTAAGTTAAATCATGCACAGTTAATACTACCTTACACCCTTTTATTTTTATTATCGGTGCTATCTGTATTGGCTCCCAAAACACATCTATTTTTAGTTTGCTTAATAAAAACGGTACGTTAATTTGCAACCACGCTTTTGGAATTCGAAATTTACTTGTTACAATTTTTATTTTTCTCTTTTCAGGAGGCAAAACAATATTTTCAGTATTTGAGAATATGAACCATTCAATTTTTTCATCGTCGGGTAAATATTTTATAAAATTATACGTATAATTACTAATTCCATCACTTATTTTTTTTAATGAACGCCCATCAATTGCAATTTTTATTTTTTTCATTTTAAACTCCCTTTCAACTTATTTTTATGATTCATTGAATTATTTTTCTGCATATATAAGAGCAGGCCTAAATTGAGAAATACGTCCATATATAAAGCTTTTGATTTTTCTTATAGTATTGTAAAATTTTTTGATTCACCGCTATTTTTTGGGGTAAGCAAAATTAAAATTCAAGGTTTAGTTTTCCACCAACCAAATAAACCATTGTTGCAAAATTTTTCAAAGATCTATAGCCCAGGGCTTTTATTTTAGCTGCTTAAATTACACTATTTAAACCTTTAAGAATTCCATTATTTAAATTCGAGGAAAATCAATTTAAAACGCCATTCCAGTGATTTTTTATTTTTGGCAACTTCAATAATTGGTTTAAGACTGGTGTGGGTACTCCAAAAGCACCTTTTTTACAACCGTAATAACTACCAAAGTTCTTAAAAACTAAAAAATATTTTAGAAGGTTCTGAATTAGCAAACATAGTTACATAAACGTGTCCCCGTTTAAATGAGGTTTAATTTATTCCTAATTTTTGTAACATTCGAATAATCTCCTTTTTGCCATGCTTTAGAAACATAAGAAAAAAGAATTAGCCAAAGCCTGGTATCGTGTTCATTAACCATTCGTGCAATAAATTTTTCTGTTATTTTTTTGGCTAAGGTCATAATATGAGCTTTAAAAAGCAAGGTAAAACTATAAAAGCCAATGTAAATATTTCATTGGCATTTTCACAATTTAATTCACTTTTTGTAACAATCCATGGGGGTGTTAGCCCTAATGCTAATTGAAAAATATAGATATCTCTCATTCTCATTACCACTAATGTGATAATACCACATTAAAGGCATTTACCTATCATTAATTAGCAAAGAGCCTAATAATTTTTTTCATTCCTACTTTTTCATTATTTATAAGCATAAATTAATGCGTATCGCCATGCCGGTAATTTTCCATCTAAAAACCATACTGGTTTGGAATGTTTGAAATTATAACCATAATATTTTAAAAAATTTTTTATATTAATATAATCATCAGGATTATGATAACTACAAACTAATAAATTTGGCTTGTATTTTTCAATCGCTCTTGTTGCTCCTTTTAAAAAATTTATTTCAAAACCTTCTATATCAACTTTAATAAGGTCAATCTTATTAATTTCTTTTTTATATTCATCTATAAAACTATCTAAAGTCCTAATGCTTGTAAATATCTTATAATTTTCACTTTGATTAATACCTTGTTTTTCAAATGAACTTCCACCAATATTTTCGGTATTTATATTAAATATAACATCATTTAAATTTTCACTACCTAATCCAAAATTAAATATTTTTACCTTTCCATTCGCTATTTCATTTTTAAAAGTTAATCCTAACGCATTTGATAAATCTGGAATAGGTTCAAACAAAAATACTTTACTAACCTTATCTTTTATTTTATAAGTAAATAGTCCTTCACACGCTCCTACATCAAAAACAATATCAGTTTTTTTAGGTTGATAAAATTGAAAATAATTATTAGGGTTTTCCGTACTCAATTCAAAAAAAACTATCTCTAATGTCTTTAACCCAAATTTTTTAGGCCAAAACAACTGCGACCCATCAGGAAATTTTACTAAAACAAAATTTTCATCATATTCATCAAAATCAAGTTCATATTTTAAACCAGTATGTTTAGAAAATATTTCACTTATTAATATATTCCACGGTAAATACGGTTCTCTAAAAAGTAATTTATTAATAATTGTTTTCAATCTCCAATTAATTTTATTTAACAAAATAATCATCTCCTAAATTTCGCATATTTTAACTTTTCATTAAACAAAAAAATTCTATAATATTCAATAACATCTAATTTTGCTAAGTTAATCACAGAACGAATAGATAGATAAAAATATTACTACTACATTATATCACCTCAAAATAAGCCATTTTATTAACTTAGATTTAATCTATTAATTGGATAATGTACAACAACAAAATAGCCTTTTCCTAAAATCAGGTTTATAAATCATTTTTTTATCAATTCGACAAAAAAACCAAAAACTCCTGCTACAAATAAAGCAGGAGTTTTCGACAGATATCGTAAATTTTCGTCAAAGACGTAATATTCCAAATAATCAAATCTCTTTAAAACCCTACATCTTTATATTCAACCACCGATTTTCTACCGCAACGTAGAAATCCCTACTTAGCCGATACCACATGACGATACTACCGATTACCGCTAAAAGAAGTAAGCCATATTTAACCCATAACAGTAAGACCATGTCCTTCTTAATCATCGGAATAAGTTCAACATCTCGAAAATAAAGGGCCCTTGGGATCCCTGCCAGGATTACAACCATAGCAGCTATAAAAAAAACCCGGCTTAAATAGCGGAAAAATATCCGGTATTGAGTAAAGGTTAAGATGCAGTCACACCAGAGCCTGCGGGCGAGGTAAAGGGTAAAGACCGCCATTATTAAAAGCCCGGTAGCCAAATCATGAAGGTAATTATTCACCACTATCCAGATCATCCTGTTCCTTCCCCCCATTTTAAAAGTTAAATTTCTATCGTTATTACCATATTTTGTTATTTAATCTATTTCTGCTTTTCCCGGTAAATTCCTCTTAAAATTATTTCTGTTATCCGGATTTTTGCTTGACAAATTCCCTGAAAAAAGGCTAAATAATTATGGTTATCCCGTAAATTCCGCCAATCTTTGGGAAAGCGGTGAATAATATGACAGATTTTCATCTAATTGAAGTTCCAAAATTTGATCTTATAGCATTAGCTGAGGTTTTTCCCAAAAAAGAGTGGTTTTTTCTCGATTCTTCCCTTTCCCCCAGTACCTATGGCCGTTACTCGTTCCTGGGCTTTAATCCGGAGTTTACCGTTAAAAGTCGGGGAAATCTTGTAATTAAGTCTCATGATAACCGGGAAGAAAAGTTATATACCCATCCCTTTTCTTTTCTAAAATCCTTATTAGCCGAAATTAAAAAACCTGCTTTAAACCTGCCGTTTCCCTTTAAAGGCGGGCTTGTAGGTTATTTTTCCTATGACCTGGGACGGACGCTCGAAGTTTTACCCAGCACCGCCATCGATGATTTAAACCTTTATGACTTTTACCTGGGTTACTACGATACCTTCGTAGCGGTCGACCATATAAACGACCGGTACTACGCCGTAAGCTACCAGGAAGATAAATTACAAGAGCTCTTAAGATACATCGAAAAATCCCGGGATTTAGAAGTTAAACCTCCGTTTTATCCTCCGGCGGGAGAGTTTTATTCTAATTTCACCCGGGAAAGTTACGAGGAAATCGTTCGGCGGGCTATTGAGTACATCAAAGCCGGTGATATCTTTGTGGTAAACCTCTCCCAGCGCTTTAGCACTGACTTTACAGGAGACCCCTGGGAGCTTTATAAGTATTTAAGAAAGATTAATCCCGCTCCTTTTGCGGCCTATCTCCATTACCCGGAGTTCTCCGTCCTCAGTTCTTCGCCGGAGCGGTTTTTAGAGCTACGACAAGGCAAAGTCCAGACCCGGCCGATTAAAGGTACCCGCCCCCGGGGAAAGACCATTGCCGAAGACCTGGCAAATAGGGATGAGCTTTACAACAGCCAAAAAGACCGGGCGGAGTTAACAATGATTGTAGACCTGGAGCGAAACGATCTGGGCAAAGTAGCCAAAGTGGGCACGGTAAAGGTACCGGAACTGTACGTCCTCGAACAGTACGCCACCGTTTACCACCTGGTTTCCACCGTTACCGCTGAGCTCGCTGAAGGTAAAGACGCTATCGACCTTTTAGCTGCCGCTTTTCCGGGAGGCTCTATTACCGGAGCGCCGAAAATCCGGGCAATGGAAATTATTGAGGAGCTGGAAGGTCTTCGGCGGGGAATTTACACCGGCTGCATCGGCTATATCGATGTCAACGGCGATATGGATTTAAATATCGTTATTAGAACAATTCTGGTAAAAAACAAAAAAGCCTACTTTGGCGTAGGCGGAGGTATTACGGTGGATTCAGACCCCACCGCAGAATATTTGGAAACCTTGGATAAAGCTTATGCCTTGATGAAAGCGTTAAAATTTCTCGGCTAATCTTGAAAGCTCCCTTGCCATTTGTTCTAAATTGTTTAAAGTAGAGTGCAGTTCTTCCGAGATTGCCGTCTGCTCTTCGCTCAGCCCGGAAAATTCTTCAATAGATTGAGCCAGGGCGAGGATTTCTCCTAAAATTTTTTCAATTTTTCCGGCAATATCCTTGACCGCAAACTTGGATCGCTGGGCAAGCTTTCTAATTTCTTCAGCCACCACCGCAAACCCTTTACCCTGGTTACCCACCCGGGCCGCTTCTATGGCTGCATTTAACCCGAGGATATGGGTTTTATCGGCAATGCTATTAATTAAATCCACCAGCTGTCGGATTTCGTTAGCATCGTTACTGATCACCCCAGCCCTTTGGGCAAGGGCTGCAAATTCGCCGGAAAAATTGGTGGCAGAGCTGGATAATTCTTCCGCAGCCTTGTTAATTTCTTTGATACTGCTTTCTAATTCCCCAATCGCCCTTTGGACTAAATCCCGCTTTTCGGTGCTGGTGTCCAGAACAATGACCCCCTGAATTTCCCCGTCTTCGATAATGGGCATTGCTTTACATATATATGGTTTACCAAAGGCACTTTTTTCCTGCGTAACATACGTTTCTATCCTTTTTTTGGAGTCTAAAACCTGGCGCGCTATCGAGTCCGGAGGTATCGGCATCCCCGGATAAATATTTAAATCAATGTCCGCCGCTGGCTTATACCAGATAAAATTTTCCTTATCGGAAATTGCCAGCAATACTTCATCCCCTAAAAGCTCTTTTAGATTTTCTGCAACTTTTAAATAAGCATCCAACAGCCTCATCTTTACCCTCCAACTTTACAAATTTTCTCTTTATTAATATTCGCATATTTTCGCTAATATTGCAACAATCAGGGGATAGATAAAATAAAAAAGGACGGTTCCGAGAATAGCACTCTCTCAGAACCGTCCCTAAAGGTTACTGTTTGCTCATAAAGGTTTCGCAGGCGGTATCATCGCTGGTGCTAACTTTACGGGTTCCGGAAGAACGAACCTCAATGGACTTAGCAGTGCAAACATTATCACTCCAAAAACGGCATTCTTCCACCTGACAGGCAACTTCCGTCATCTTAATCACCTCCGGATATATTATCCCCGATATTTTGGAAAAAATGCTTGGAAATATTTATGGAAGCATCCCTTCTTCCGAGCTTTGCCGCCTTTTGCGCCAGGAGTAAGAGGTTTTGGCTGAAAAATAACTCAGGTAAAACCTTGTTCAGTTCCAAAACATCAGATAGGTACAGGGCAGCACCTTTTTTTTGTAAAAACTCGGCATTTCGCTGTTCCTGCCCCGGTAAGGGATTAATGACAATAAGCGGTTTTCCTAACGCTAAAGCCTCAGCGGTGGAAAGTCCGCCAGGTTTGGTGATGACTAAGTCCGCCGCAGCCAGATATTCCGGCACTTCTGCCGTAAAAGGTACCGGAATTAAATTTCGCCTCCCCAAAACCCTTAACTCCCGGTACAGTTTTTGATTGTGCCCGCATAATACGATTACCACCCATTCTTTATTAGTATCCGTAAGGGTCTTTGCCGCCTCCTCCAGGGGCCCAAGTCCCAGGCCTCCCCCCATCATTAAAATAATCTTAGTCCCTTCCCGGATTTGATATCTCTCCCTAACCGCGTTAGCATCGATTTCACCGGCAAAGATTGGATCAATCGGTGGTCCAAAGGCGTATATTTTATCCCGAGAGTAGCCTTTTTCCACTAACTTTTCTTTAATCTCCTCCGCCGCCACATAGTAAAAACGGGAATTTTGCGTTAACCAGAAGGCATGGTAATCATAATCGGTAATAACTGTAGCATAATTCCGGTAACCCAGGTAATCCAAAGCCACCGCCGGAAAAGCATGGGTGACGATTATCCCCGCAGGTTTAAACTCCCGGATTACTTCCTTAAGTTTCTTTTTGTATAAAAAAGCTACCACCCACCTTAGCCGGTCCTTTTCTTTATCGTGTCCCTGCTCATAAATATAGCCCCAAATTTCCGGGGTATGGGTTAAAATTTTTAAGTAAAGATCCGAAGCTATCTTTTCAATTTTGGGGCCAATTAAATTTAACGTCGTCAGTACCTTAACTTCAACGTTTGGGGCTACTTCCCCAAAAGCTTTTTGTAAATTGTAGGCAGCTTTTAAGTGGCCATGGCCAAAACGTTCGGCCAAAAGCAAAATTTTCATAAAAACCTCCCGCATTATGTTGTATAATAAGTGTTGTTAAACAAAACTAAAAATATAATAAGCAAAAGAAAAGGAGCATAAGGTTAAATGAAGATTGATGTTTTATTTTATCCCGAAAAGCTTAAAAATGCCGAAGATAAAGCCGTGGTGGTCCTAGATGTGTTGCGAGCTACCACCACTATCGCCACCGCCCTGGCAGCCGGTGCCGAAAAAATTTATCCCGTTTCCTCTATTAAGGAAGCATTTTTACTTAAAAAGAAAATTTCTGGAGCGCTCCTTGGGGGAGAGAGGGGCGGAATTAAGGTTCCCGGCTTTGACCTTGGCAATTCCCCTTTGGAATATCAAGGATTAAAAGGAAAAACCATAATCTTATCTTCAACTAACGGTACCAAAACCCTTAAAAAAGCCGTATCCGCCAGAGCCCTTATTGCCGGAAGTATCGTTAATGCTAAAGCGGTTGCCGATTATCTTTTAAAACTTAATCTTGATGTGGTATTTATGCCCTCCGGCACCGACAGCCAATTTTCTCTGGAAGATTTTGCTGGAGCCGGTTATATCATATCACTTTTAGCGGAGCAAAAAAAGATTGAGCTTTCCGATCAGGCTTACCTTAGCTTTGAGCTTGCCCGCAATAACCCGCCGGAGGAAATTTTAACCCGTTCCTTTCACGGCCAAAGGCTCATTAACCTCGGTTTTGCCCGGGATGTGGAGTACTGTGCCAAACTGAATCTTTTAGATGTGGTGCCGGTAGGCCGACTCCAGGAGGGGAGGCTTGTTATTGAAAGTAGCCGTCTTTTCCGATAGTTACCATCCTTATGTAAGCGGTGTGGTCCGGTCCATTGATTTATTTCAGGAAGAACTTTCTCAACGCGGAGTAGAATTTATTTTTTTCATCCCCGCTTACGGCAATTTCAAAAAAGAAAAGGGCTTTTACCGTTTTTTCTCTGTACCGGCGCCAACCAATAAAGAGTTTCATTTGGCCCTTCCCTTTTCGTTTAAGGTTTCGAAAACTTTGAGGGAGGAAAAAGTTGATTTAATCCACGTACACAGTCCTTTTCTTCTGGGGCGTTTGGGCCAAAAGACCGGACGAAAATTAAATATCCCGGTGGTTTTTACCTACCATACTTTGTACGAAGAATATGTCCACTACTTTCCCTTCGCCCGGAAAACCGCCAGAGCAGTTACTTCCTGGTACACTTTGCAGTTTGCCAATAAATGCAGTGCGGTAATCTGTCCCACCGAAACCATTCGGGACTATCTTTGCCAGAAAGGCTTAAAGACCCGGAGTGCGGTAATTCCCACCGGGATTGATTTGGAGCCGTTCAGCAAAGCTGACAGTTCCTGGTTAAAAACAACCCTGGGTTTAAAAGGGAAAAAAGTGTGCTTATTTGTAGGAAGGGTGGCACCGGAAAAAAACGTTGATTTTCTCCTGGAAAGTTTTCGGATTGTGGCTTCAACGCTAAATGATGTGGTTTTAGTGATAGTTGGCGGGGGGCCGGAATTACCCCATTACCAAAAAAAAGCCGAGGAACTCGGCCTGGGCAATTCCGTTAAATTCATCGGTCCGGTACCTCCGGAAAAAGTCCCCATTTATTACGCCGGAGCCGACCTTTTTCTTTTTCCTTCGGTTACCGAAACCCAGGGACTGGTTTTTGCTGAAGCCAAAGCCGCCGGGCTTCCGGCTGTGGGGGTAAGGGCTTTTGGTTCTAAATCAATGGTATTTGATGGAGTAGACGGCTTTCTTACCGGTCCAAATCCCCGGGAATATGCTGAAAAAGTCATCCTTTTACTCCGGGATGAAGCTTTACGAAAGCTATTTTCCCAAAACGCTCGTAAAAACGCCCAAAATTTTAGCAAAGAATACACCGCCCGGTTAATGTACGATTTGTACAAGAGTCTTATAGTTAATCCTGACCGGTAACGCCGGTGATACCGTATTTTTCAAACTGGTAGCGAAGATTTGCCGCAAGCTTTTCGGTGATGCCAAGTTCCTCTGCGATTTCCGTATCGCTTTTACCGGCTTTTAATTGGTCGATAAAAGCTTCCCAAGGTACTCCCACTTCATCACATTTATCTTTAAAGCCAAGGTCAAAACTAAAGGGGGCACCTTTGGCGGTAAAGCCATCGGCTGCAATTTCCCATTCTTTTAGATAGGGTGAGCGGGTATTTAAATACCAGTGGGTGGCGCTGCCCATTTTTTCTTCAATGGCATTGTCGCGATTGTGAAAATCCATAATTTTTTCCTCCTTTTTCCCAATATGCCTTCTGCAAAAATGGTCACTCACAGAACCGTCCCTAAAATTAAACCCTTTCCTTTGGGTAGTTTCCCAACAAGGAAAGGGTTTTATGCATTCTTTATGCTTTCACAAAGCGATCTTTTAGCTTTTCTAAGACCAGCGGCAACGTGGTATACTCCATTTCCTCTAAATGGAGCCGGTGGGGTTCAAAGGGACCGAGGCTTCGCATGTAATCGGCAATCATTAAGGCCATCTCCCGCGCCCGGTCATAAGCTTTATCGGCAAAGAAATCCTGAGGACCAATAAGTTTTCCATCGGCCAGCTGGAAGCCAAGGGCAATTACCCGGGGCGGCCCGTCAAAGCGGGACGGGGTAGCATCGGCCACCGACACCGGCATTAACGGTCCGGAATGGGAACCGCGCATCCAGCCGGAAACCAGGTGCGGCCGGGCAAAGGGCTCCAAAGCTTCGCCCACCGCCGGTAAACCGCTTTGGCAGCGGACGATTAACACCGGGTCGTCCTTACCGATGTACCGGCCGGCCATGAGGTTTAAACGCTGGGTACTGGAGGTAGCGGCAATTTCCCCGGCTTTGGTATAAACACTCTTGATACAATAGCGGCCGGGAGCACCGATAAATACGAGAAGGTCATATAAATCTTCTGGAGTATTGAAGATAATCTTTTTATTTTCCAGGAGGTCTAAAACTTCAAATTTAAAGCCTTCATGCATTTTGGGATCAATGACAAGCCCAATGGTGTTAAACGGGTCGGCAAACATTTTATACAGCGGCAAGTTCCAGGCTCCGGGTTCCGTTTTGTCTGCGGCAAAAACGATAATCGGTTCGCTGGTTCGCTCGAAAAACTCCATTTCCGCAATTCCCGGACCCAGACCTTTGACGTTACCGGAAAAAGCATCCGCCAGTAGATCCTGTCCTGCTCCGTAAAGCTTTAACTTTTTGGCCACTTCCGTGCAGGCTACAAAAGTATCCCAGGCTAACTTGTGGATTTCCTCCGAATCCACCCCCTGACGGTGGGTCATGATTAAATTGATGTCGTCACCAACGTGGGTTACATGAAAATCCACCAGAAGAGGGCTTTTCGCCAGCTGTTCCCGGGCAGTGGCCAGAAGTTCTTCATGCACACTGGAGTGCCCAACGAACCCTCCTACATCCGCTTTAATGACGGTAACCGTTATCTTACCCATCCAATCCCCCCATTTAGAATAGTATATTTTTTCATTATGTTATACTTTATTTCTCTCTTAAACTAAAAATTCCTTCTTTTTCTTAAACTATGTTACAATATTTTAAATAAACCAAAACGGGTAATGGATGGGCGGTTACCGTTTAAAAAAAGCTCCAGAACTTTTGCCTCGTTCCGGTAATCCAGGTCAGCAATAAAGGCAGCCCCCTTAATTTTTTTTGCTTTCTCTGCTGCCTGGCTGCTGCTTAAAGCCGGGATAAACCTTAGATTATCCCTGCCTTTAAAATATTCCAGGCACTGCTGCCAGAGCTCAGGTCTTGACAATACTACGTTAATTTCCTCTAACGATTGTGCCGAATACGAAAAAAGTCCGGGGGTAATGGGTAAAAATACTTCCTCTATCAGGATAAGCTTTTCCTTTAAGACTTTGAGTATAGCATCTACTTCCAAAACTTTCCCGGAAAGGCTATTTTCTAAAGGAAACAATGCCCCTTCTATCTCACCATCTATTAATGCCCGAGCAATATCTTTAAACGATGAATACCAAACTTTCTGGGTAACTTTATTTTTTAAAAGGTTTAAGGCTTTTTCCGAAAAAGTCCCTGGAGGCCCTAAATAACCGGTGCGCATCGCCATCCCCCTTAAAAAGTCTTGCCTGCTGCCAAAAGCCAGGGTTTTAACTCTTCCAAAAGTTTAATAAACGCAGGAAGGTCCAGGGACTGTTGGCCGTCACTTAAAGCTTTTTGAGGTTCGGGGTGAACTTCGATTAACAATCCATCGGCACCGGCGGCAACCGCCACTTTGGCCAAAGCGGGAATTAAATCAACCCGCCCCGCCGCATGGCTTGGGTCAACTACAACCGGGTAGGAGCAGAGTCTTTTTAAAAGGGGTACCGCACTGATGTCAAGGGTATTACGGGTCATTTTTTCAAAGGTTCTTATCCCCCGTTCACATAAAATTATCCGGTGGTTACCCCCTTTTTCGATATAAGCCATTGCCCCTAACCATTCTTCAATGGTAGCGGCAAGTCCGCGTTTTAACAAAACCGGTTTATTGACCCTGCCAAGTTTCTTCAAAAGAGAAAAGTTTTGCATATTACGGCTGCCCACCTGGAGGATATCCGCCACGGGCAAAGCCTTTTCCAGAGACTCTTCATCCAAAACTTCCGTTACAACTATTAAGCCATACTTTTGCATAATTTCCGCCAATATTTTTAAACCTTCTTCTCCAAGGCCCTGAAAGCTTTCAGGCCGGGTTCGGGGTTTGTAGGCGCCCCCCCGTAAACCGTTAATGCCGTATTTTTTTAGGACTCGAGCCGTTTTTTCCAGCTGCTCCCTGTTCTCTACCGCGCACGGCCCGGCAAAAATCATAAACCTTTTTTGACCGGTTAGTTGTTCCCACCAGTCCTTCTTGAGTTCCGATAAAACCCCATATTCCAACACCTCCATAAATAAATTAAACCCGGTCCTTCATCCCCAAGGGACGAAAGACCGGGTCGTCTTCCGCGGTACCACCCTTCTTGGCATTGCTGCCCTCTCTCAAGGTACGGGAAATTTCCCTAAGACGCAAAAAAACCTTTGGCTTAGGGAACCAAAGGTTTATTTACCACCCTAAGAGTACAGGAAATCTCCGATACCCCGTTCCTTTTAACGGTGGAACTCTCCGGGTCCGCCTACTTCTTTGTTCAGCGGCCAGCTCCAGGGAGAACTTCAGATTTTCCGGACCACCGGGCTTCCACCCTCCCCGGCTCGCTTTCGGCCCTGCAAAAATCCTACTTTTCCCTATCATAGCCTTTACTTTAAAGGTATTTTAGCAAAAATAAAAGTTAAAAGTCAAGGATTTTTTAAAGGGGCTCGCCGACTCTTTTATTTTTTTTTCAATATTATACCTTGGAATTTATTTTTTAGCAATATCCGGCAAGCCCAGGTTCTTGACAAAACTTCCTTTACGGTTTATTATATGAGATGCTCGGATAAGTTCCAACTAAAAAGACGGGCGCGTAGCTCAGCTGGGAGAGCACCTGGTTCGCACTCAGGAGGTCGAGGGTTCGAGTCCCTTCGCGTCCACCAGGAAAGCTAAACTCCTGCCCGATTATAGAGGCAGGAGTTTTTATTTAGAGAATTGCTGCTTCAAGAATTTCAACAAAGTTGTTTTGCGGCAGTAAACTTGGGACATCTTGTCTAAAAAAATATAAAACCCGCCTTCGGGCGGGTTTTATATTTTAAATTTCTCCACATTGGCCACCAGTTCCTGGGCTGAGGCAGCCAGCTCTTCGGTAGCCGCACTGTTTTCCTCAATGGTGGCAGAAACTTCTTCGGTAATGGCCGAAATGTTTTGCAGGGATCGAGCAACCTTTTCGCTGCCTTCGGACTGCTGCTGGGCTATGGTACTGATCTCGCGAATCCGCTCATCTAACGCTTCAATCTTTCCGAAAATTTCCTTAAAGCTTTCCGAAGCAACCCTTCCTAAACGTTCACCTTCGTTAACAGCTTTTAACGCCACCTGCATGCCAGCCGAGATTTCTTTAACCACAGCCGAGATTTCCTCGGTAGCCCGGGCAGAGCGCTCGGCAAGTTTACGGACTTCTTCGGCGACCACCGCAAAACCCCGGCCGTGTTCGCCGGCCCTGGCGGCTTCAATAGCAGCATTTAAGGCTAAAAGATTGGTTTGCTCGGCTATTTCGTTAATCATCTCAAGCATCCCGTTAATCGCCTGGGCACTTTTCTCTAAATCCGAAACCTTGGCTTTTATTTCTTCAAGCCCGCCGAAGTTTTCATTTAAAGCTTTTTCCCCCTGGGTTGCCGAAAAAACGGTTTCCTCGGCAAGTTTAAGCATTTCCGAAACATACGCCGCAGCTTTGGCAGCTTTTTCGGCAAAGGCATCCATTTCCATGGCTATGGCATTGATTTCACTGGTTTGATTTTGGCTGCCGGTAGCAATTTGCTGGGTGCTGGCGGAAATCTCCTGAGCCGCAGCCGCTACGGACGAAGCAACTTCCCGGATTTTTTGCACCAGAGCTGCAACTCCCGCTACGGTATCCTGTAAACTTTTTGCCAAAACCCCCAGTTCATCATTTCTTGCAGTTCCTTCAATTGCTACCGTCAGGTCCCCGCTGCGGATAAGGTTAAGTTTCTCCACCACATGCTGAATGGGGTTACTGATATAGCGCGCCACGAAAAGGGCCAGAATGGTTAATAAGATTACGGTAATTAGGAAAATAATAATGCTTGCCGTAAGTATTGTTTTAGTATCGGCACCAATTTCTGCCGCCTCAAAGTTCGCTGCCATTTTCCAGCCAGTACGGGGCGAGGTAACAAAAGCAAGATATTTATCCACCCCGTTGTAATGATATTTAAAAAACCCAGAATCCCGGGAGAGCATTTTTTGGGCAAAATCATAGTTAGCAAACGATTTGCCTAAGAGTTTAGGATCTTTATGGGCTAAAACCGTACCCTTTTGGTCGATAGCAAAAAGATAACCCGTTTTACCAACCTTTATCTCTTTAATTCTATCATTAAAATGGTCTAAAAGGATATCTGCCGCTACAACCCCCACCGGCTTACCATTTTTTTCTACCAGACGGGCTACGGTAACTACGGTCTTACCGGTAAACGCATCTTGATACGGCTCGGTCCAAACGGCTTTTCCGGGTGAAGCCAACGCTTTCTGATACCAGGGACGTTTTCTGGGGTCATACCCTGCAGGTAATGGTTGTTTGGGATAGAGATAAATTTCCCCGCGGACGGTACCTATGTAAATCGACATTATCGCCGGATTATTTTTGCGAGTATTATCCAAAGTCTTACCAAACCACTGGGCGCAGCCAGGTATATCGTAAAAGTTAATGGCGTTATCTTCTTGAGCTAAAGTATCGATAGTCTGCTGGATTCCCCCAAGAAAATGGTCAATGGCTACATCACCGAGCTTAGCTGCATCCCTGGCTGTATTTTGTAATTTGTTATACAACACCTTTTGGGCTTCATAATAATTAAAAGCGGTATTAACCAATAACGGAATAGTTACCATCAAAAGAAGAATGGCTAAAATCTTGACCCGTAAGGAATTTAATTTCATACCATCACCTCTGTATTAAATTAATTTTGAACTATCCCATCTTTTTTTCTTCCCGCAAGACCTGCCACTGCTCCTGTACCAGATTCACCAGCTTTTTGGGCAACATATTTTTATTTTGTAATAAATAACCAAACCACTTAGCCGCCTTTTCGTAATCTTTCAAGCGGCGGCTAAGCTCCCCAATTAAGTAAGCTAATGTATAAGTATCTTTGGCATTAGTTTCGGTGGTAAAAGCTTTTTCGTAATAATTCAGGGCATAGTGTAAATATTTTTCTTCATTTTCAAGTTCTCCCTGGGTTCGATATAAGCAGGCAAGATTATGACACAGCCGGCCAATAATACTATCTTTTTCTTTTTTAAGTAAAGCACACTTCAAAGCCTGTCCGTAAGATTTTACCGCCAAAGAAAAATCTCGCTCCCCGCAGAAATTAAAAGGCAGGGGGTTTTTGGCCAGTTCGTTTTTCAAAAGCTCCAGTTCCGTTTTTTTTATATTGGTAAACTCATCGGTAAAAGCATAAAAACACTGGGGGCAAACATTGACTTTATAATAAAGGGGATTTAACCCGGAATAGCGCATACATAAATCTGCGTCCATTCCAGCTGGGCGCAAGGCAGAAGTCTTTACTTTAAGAGTTTTATATTCATTGCCACAAAGGGGACACTTTATGGTTTTTGCGTAAAGGTCTTGGTTCAAAATAATCACTCCATTCCCTTATAAATCTTTTTCACCGGCAAAAAGCACCCCGTATTCCGTTTCCCTGAAGGTTTTCTGAAAACGACCGATTTTTAGTACCACCCCGGGGTTTACTTTTTTAATTTTTACGGTACTTTCCTTTCCCACAACAATTTCCATTGTCGTGCCCATCGGGGTTCCCACTTCGTCCAGAGCAACTACCTTTCCCGCCTGCAATCTTCCCCCTACTACTACCGTACCCCCTTCCGCGATGATTGACCCGGTAGCCGTCACAGTACAGTGGTAGAGGGATTTACCGTTTAAAATAAAATCCCCAAAAACATTAAACTTGCTGTTTTGACCGGAATAAACCGTTAGTTGAAATGGATTAGCGCGAGCGTTTTGCTGCTCCTCCTGAAAATATTTTACACCCATTTCTATTAAATGCCACCACAGATTTATTTTTTGATTTAAAACAGTGGCAGGAAAAGTTTCAGAAAAACTTCTTAAAAGAGCGGCAAAAACCCTTTCCACTTCCAGGAGCCGTTCCAATCCAGCCCGCCAAAAAGCCTCCAGTTCCGGTTTATTTTCGGAAATTCCCTGAAAAGTTTTTTTAATTTTCTCCAAAAGTTTATTAAGTTCCTCCGGCTTTTTATAAAGCTGCTGTAAGATCCGAAATAGCGTAACCGGTTTTTCATTTAAATGCGGCAACAACTCTTGAATTAAAATCAGCAAAGGATGAAAGCTTTCTCGAAACTCGTTTAAAACCCGGACGATCTTTGCCGCTAACATCGGTTTTAACCCTACGGTAATTTCGGAGTTAATCACATTTTTTCTCCCAATAAACGATTCCCCGGCATAAATTTTGGCCGAATCCACATTCCCAAAAACTTCCACCGAACCTTCGGCTTTTAGTAAAACGTTTTCCAGGACATTACCGTTAACTTTTATGCTACCAACAAACTGGTAATTTCCAGTCTTGTAGGTGAGGTCCCGGTCTAAAGTTAACAAATTTTGTACCCCGAATCCGGTATGACCGATTCGTACCGGTAACCCTTTCACGGTGGCATAAACTTTATCGTCCTTAATTTCAGCCCCCTTCTGGGCTTTTAGTTTCACCGGGATATAACCTTTGGCCTTTACCGGTTTTCCGAAAACATCAATCCCATCTTCCCCGGGTTTTCCCCTTTTTACTTCGGCTAAAAGCTGACCTTCGTTCACCTGCGGGAGCGATTTAAAATAATAAATCCGGTGGCCAAGCTTATCAACGGTATATTTTTCTTCTTCCGCTGTAAAATAGGTAATTATTTCATCGGGCACCGGCGGTAATGGTTCCTTACCCCGGGCAATTAGCATAAACTGGCCGGGATTGGCCAAAACTTCAGGTATGTTTTCTTCAATTATCCCGTACACAATGCCTTTCTGGCTTAAAAACTCTTTTAAATCCTGTTCCGTTACCGGAACTTCTCCCCCTTTCTCCCCTTCCAGCAAAGAATATTTGACATAAGCCTCCAGATTATTGTTGGTTAACTTTAATTCCCAGTTGACCACCGTGCCCCCCACCTTTTTTAAAATTAAAAACCTCCTGCCAGAGGAGGTTTTTTATCCTTTGGCAGCTGGCTGGCATAGCCTTACGGCTTTAGCCCCTGTAGCTTTGCGTCGCCGGCTTTCGCCGGGTTTGCCCTTAACGTTTTCTCTCATTAAATTTTGCTTAACCGTTCCTTGGGAGAGAGGATTTGATTTATTTTGATGCCAAAATTCTCCCCGACTACCACAATTTCGCCTTTAGCCACAAGGGTACCATTCACCAAAACTTCTACATCTTCGTCCACCAATTGGTCCAGGTCAATTATTGCTCCCGGCCCAAAGCTTAAAATTTCCTTGATGGGACGCCGGGTTCGTCCTAACACGACCTCAACTTTAAGAGGAATATCTAAAATTAACTCTAACTTTTCATCTGCCGGCAAAACAAATTGTTCTTCCGCTTTTTCAACTTTTTTCTCACTATTCGTAGCTTTTGCTCCTTCAAGCATTTCATGAGCCATCACGGCCGGTTCCGTCTCCGGGCTCCCATACACTTTGGCCAAAAGCATCTAGGCCACTTCCTTGGCCGTTGCCGGCTCCATCACCTGCATGATATCGGTATCGATCAGACCTTCAATTTGCATATTAAAATAAATTACCACTACTTCGTGGCCGCCAAAAGGTTCGTAGGTATCGTTTTCCCGGGAATTGATCATTTTGGACCTGGGCGGCGAAATGTTAATCTTTCTTTTAAATATTTCCGATAAAGCAGTGGCACTGCTGGCAATCATCTGGTTCATTGCCTCTTGGGCGGCACTTTGTTCTAACTCCGTTATCTCCCCCGAATGGGTGCCGTCCCCACCCATCATTAAGCTGGCAATTACACCCACTTCGTTTTCCTTTATAATCAGGACATTTTTCCCCGACAACCCCTCGGTAAATTCCACTTCGATAACCATATACGGCTCGCGGAAGCTGGCAAAAAATTCCTTTTCCTTTTGCACTTCCACCCGGGGGCTGGTAATGATAACCTTCCTGCCCACCAGCTGGGACAGGGAAGTAGCCGCCGAACCCATGGAGATATTGCCCGCTTCCCCCAGGGCATCTTTTTCCGCATCGGTTAGGATAATTCCGGTGCCGCTTCCGTCGGATTCGGAAGGAACTGGCTCGCTTCTTAAAAGAGCATCAATCTCTTCTTGGCTTAAAAACTGGTTATCCATCGGCTTCATCCCTCTCTATCATCCCAGTTATCTGGCAACAAAGCTTCTCCCCTACACGGCCGGGTTGCACCTTAAATAGCCTCTGGTCTTCGACAAAAAGTTCCAATTCTTCGTCAACCTTCCGATTCAAAACCACTATATCCCCAACCTCAATTTTCAAAAATTCCCGCACCCGCAGTTCGGTCCCCCCTAAAAGAGCAGATACTTCCAGCTCACTTTCCGCTAAAAAACCTTCCATGTGCCGGGCAAAAGCTTCCCGGTCGGCTGCGGTGGCATGGGAAAACCAGTAGCTGGCCGAAAGCTTTGCCAGTAAAGGATCCAAAACTTCAAAGGGAAGGCAAAGATTAATTAAACCATTGTTCCCTAAAATTTCAGTAGTAAACGTAATTATCGCGACAATTTCATTGGGGGAAAGTACCTGATGTAATCTTGGGTTGTTTTCTAAAGCCTCGATCTCCGGCTCGACCTTGATAATTTCCGCCCAGGCCTGGGCCAGGTTTTCCAAAAGCCGGTAGTTAAGCTTTTTAATCACCGCCAGCTCGATATCGGTAAGTTCCCGAACTTCCGGCGGCATATCACCGCTCCCACCAAATAAAAGGCTTATTATCGGGAAAATAAATTGCAAATTGGTCTCCATTACCATGCTGCCTTTCAGGGGATGAAGCTTAAAGGTTGTTATCAGGGTAGGGGTAGGAACCGAAACCAAAAAATCTTCATAGGTTGCCTGGTCTACCGAAGCTACTTTCACAGAAATATTAGTCCGCAAATATCCGGTCAGAAAGTTAGAAATTAACCGGGCATAATTATCGTGAATTAAATGAAGCGTGCGCAGGTTTTCCTTGGAAAATTTGTTGGGACGACGAAAATCATATTTGCGGTAGCGAACTTCTTCTTTTTTCTTTTCGGTGACTTCATCAATATTTCCCGAAGCAAGAGCTGCTAATAACCTGTCTATTTCTTCTTGAGATAAGACTTCTTTGCTATCACCAAGCTCCGGCAATTATATCCCGCCTTTCACCATTACCTCTTCAAAGTTTTCTCAAAGGCTTGTAAAATCCTGTCCTGCTGGAAAGGCTTTACAATAAAATCGATTGCCCCCGCTTGAATCGCTTCCATTACCAGCGCTTGCTGCCCCATAGCACTGCACATAATAATTTTAGCATTGGGGTCAATTTTTTTAATTTCGCGCACCGCTTGAATACCATCCATCTCCGGCATGGTAATATCCATCGTTACGATATCCGGTTTGAGCTCTTTATACATTTCCACCGCCTGGACACCGTTTTCCGCTTCGCCCACAACTTCATAACCGTTTTTTACTAAAATATTTTTAATCATCATCCGCATAAAAGCTGCATCATCCACAATTAATACTCGCGCCGACATTCATTTCCCTCCTGTATGAATTTAGAATATTTAGCTAAGGCCTAAGGCCGCAAAAATCTTCTGAAGCGAACCGGGCTTAGGAACAAAGAAAAAATGTCCTTTAATCTTTTCCCCCTGTTCGATTAAATTGGTGTCAATCACCAGAACCTGATCGTCAAAAGCCCCCGAAGCAATAAGCCCGGTCGAAAGGGTAGCCGCTAACATGTCATAGCTAAAAAGCGGCACTTCCGACAGCAGGGTTAACCCCGTTAAACTGCTAATAGCCTGGGCAAAAGAGCCGGCCAGGATGTTGCAGATTTCTTTTAAAACCGATGCGGAAAATTCATCCATTTCGTAACCGGTGGTCTCGGTACCGATTACCAGCTTCAACAATTTATTGGTACTTTCCTGATTAAAAATAAAAAGAATATCGCCAGGGGCATCCCCCTTTATCCCCAAAAAAACGCAAGCCACCAGTTCTTCGGGGCTCCCGATGCGCTGCAGGATTTCATCAAAATCAATCACCACTGCCTCGGGCACATCCATATCGATTCTTCGCGCCAGAAATTGGGCCAAAGCAGTAGCGGCATTAGCTATACCGATATTTCCTATTTCTTTTAAAGCGTCCATTTTTAAGGAATCGTTCACCTCGGCCACTTCCTACCCCCCCTTTTTTTTCTCACCCCAGGCGCCGGTAGAAACAGGGCTCCAAACGGATTAATCGATATTTTTCGGGATTGAAGATTACTTCGCTCCCTCCAATAAATAAAATGCCCTGAGGTACAAGGCTTTCGGAAAACTTGCGGTACAGGCCATCCTGGGCTTCTTTGGTAAAATAAATAATGACATTGCGGCACAAAATTAAATGGTAGCCTTTATCAAAACTATCTTTTAAAAGATTTTGTCTTTTAAAGTTAACTTTTTGCCTCAAAGCCGCTTTTACCTGGTAAACCTCCCCTTCTCGGTCAAAATATTTGGTTATCCATTCCCGGGGAACATTTTTCAGTGCCTCCGGCCCAAATTTGCCCTCCCGGGCGGCTTTTAAAATATTTTCGTCTAAATCCGATGCATCCAAGCGATAATTTTTAAATCCCAGTTCTTCCAGGAAAATGGCTACCGAGTACGGTTCAGCTCCCGTCGAGCAACCGGCGCTCCAAATCTTTAAATTCCCTTTTCCTTTGAATTCGGGCAAATATTTTTCGTACAGCTTGAAGAAAATCTTGGGATCGCGAAAAAATTCGGTAACGTTAATGGTCAGCGTATCGATAAATTTTTCAAACATTTTGGCATCTTTATCCATTGCTAAAAGAAGGTTACCGAAATCCTTCAATCCCGATTTTTCCAAAAAGAGATTGAGCCGCCTTTGTACCTGATTTTCCTTGTACTGGTTTAAATCAAGTCCGTATCTTTTATAAACTTCTGCTTTAAATTCGGCAAAGTTCATCATATCACCTTTACTATGTTGCCAATTATTTTTACCGTAACGTTGCCGGTAGCGGTATCTAAGATCATCGTCCTACCCTTATTCCCACCAACATCCTCCGCCACTAACTTCAGCCCCATCTGGGCTATTACCTTCCGGCACATGGCGATGTTTCTCTCGCCAATATTCATGACCGTCTGAGCCCCGGGGCCCGAAAACATCTGGGCTCCGCCCACCATTTTAACCTCCAGTGAACTTTTTCTCGCCCCCTGCTTTTCTAATTCCCTGACCACCAGAGGGATGCCGGTATCAGCAAATTTTTCCGGTTTAAGCTGCCCGCTAAACTGGGTACTATCGGGAAGCATGATATGTAACAGGGCACCCAACTTTAACCGCGGTTCGTAAAAACTTACCCCAACACAGGACCCCAAACCGTAAGTAACAATTTTGACAGGACTGCTGCCAAGCTTGTAATCGGCAATTCCCACCTGAAGTTCCATTTTTTTCTCTTAACCTACCGTACTTTTCCTAAATCATTTACCGCCTTGCTTAGCAGCTCATCCTGTACTTTGAGCCCCCGGGCATTGCTTTGAAGATACCTTAAACTTTCTAACAACGCTGGATATTCGCGATTGGGGTCAACATTGCTTTGCTCTAAATAGCCCTGCAAAACCAAAGCATTACCCCGACGTAAGTTGTTGGCCGCAGTTACAAAAAAATTCCCTCCGACTTTTTCCAAAGCCACAGGATCCACCGGCTCAACAACGCGCAACCGGTCAATATAACGCGAGCGTTCTTTATTGTAAATCCGCCCGTCTTTTTCCACGTAAAGTTCTTCATTATCGATTTTAATCGGTCCCTTTTCGCCCAAAACTCTGCTGCCGTTAGGTAAACACAGATAACCGTCCCTATTTACCTGAAAATCGCCGGCCCGGGTATATCTCAAGCCTGCAGGTGTTTCAACCACAAAAAAACCGTTTCCCACCAGGGCAAAATCTAAATTCCGCCCGGTAGGAACATACTTCCCGGAAGACAGGTCCAAATAATTTATATCGGGATTAACCCCGTACTCTAACATCCCCACCTCTTTACCCGCATAATTAAGTATCTTTTCCTCAAAACCGGAATTGACCGTTATATCGGCCCGGTACCCAACGGTATTGATGTTGGCTATGTTGTTGGCAATGGTATCTAACTGTTTAAGCCCTGCTTTCAGGCCAGTAGCGGAAATATAAATGCCCCTTAACATTAAACTCCAACCCCTTCATTTAACAATTTCCGTAATTTTCCTAAAGCCTTTGAAGCTATCTGGGAAACCCGGGATGTGGAGATGTCCAGCACTGCGGCAATTTCCTTAAGCGATAGCTCTTCTACATAAAATAACTGTAAAATTAACCGTTCCCGATCACTAAGCCTCTTTAGCGCTTCTCGCAATTCTTCTATCTCAACCCTTTGTAAAAATTTGTTTTCCGGCGAATATTTTTCATCATCTGCCAGCCCTGCAAAACGGTCAACCGAACCTTCGGGGTCGATAATCTCATCTAAAGAAAGGTGATTTTTTAAAGCAATTAAGGTTTTTATCTTTAAAACATCGCTGACGCTTACTCCCAGCTGCTCCGCTACCTTCTCTACCGGCACCTCTTCCCCCAGGGCGTTTAACAGCATTTCTTCGCTGGTTGTTACTTTTTTTATCTTATCCCACACCGAACGGGGTAGGAAGTTTTGCTTCCGCAGCTCGTCAATGATTGCCGCCCGAATCTTAAGAGAGGCGTACGATTCAAACTTCACACCGCGGTTCTGATCATACGTTTCCACCGCTTCAATCAACCCGATAATGCCGTAGCCCTCGATATCCTCCCGGGAAAGGTGGGTAGGAAGTTTTAAACTCATGGCCGCGGAAACCTTGCGGACCAAAGGCAGGTAATATTCCAGCAACTCATTTCTCAGTTGCAATGATTTATTTCGCCGATATTCCCTCCACAAACCGGCCACATCCAAGCTCTCACTTCCCATCGGCCAACATCCTTCGCGACTTCTGCATTTCCTGGAACAAATACGCAAAAAGTGTATCCTGCTCCTGTCTGCTGATGTTTACAAATTCAATTCCGTAATGATACACATGGTTTTCTTTTTTTTCTTCCCGTTTGACCAAACCATCCAGTACAAATTCCACAACATTTCCTTTCAATTCTATGTAAAATCGAACCTTTACACAGGCATCCACGGGCAAAGGCTCGTTAGTTGCCAGCTTAATTCCGCCGATACTTATGTCTACCGATTTCCCCTTTTTCCAGTTTAATTCGTCATCCTTTTTAACCAGAGCATAAAAAACCTCTAAAACTTTTTTCACCCGAACAAAACGGCGCAACTGAATCCTTTGTATCTCTTCGGGAGCCGGTAGCAGTAACTCGTAACCGAAAAAAGGCTTTTGCAACCGGCGTACTACCCGGGTAGAAAATTGATAACGGCACTCTTCAGCAACGTATTCAATTAAAACTTCCTGGGCAGGATACAGGAAAAGCAAAGTGCCCCGGTCAAAAGGTCCAAGAATTAGAAAGGTTTTTTCTTTAACCTCCTGAACCTGCGCCGGAAAGCTTTTTTTTACCGCCGGGTTGGGATAAAGCTCAAGTTTTAAAAACTCCTGCAACATAAATCACCTATCCAAAAATTCTTAAAAGCTTGGTGAAAAATCCGGCAAAACCGTCGGTTTTTTGTTCGACTAACTTATCTGAAGTAAGCTTTAGGGCAATTTTTTTCAAGTTTCTGGTGACCAAACTATTGGGAAATTGCAAATAAAACGGTTTCATCTGCCTTACCGCTTCGGAAAGGGAGCGGTCTTCCAAAAGATACCCCAAGTTTTCAATATTGAGGTTTAGAAATTTATTGGCGGCAAGAGTAATGCGTTCGGCAATTTTTTCTCCCTCTTTTTTATCCCGTACGCGGTTTACCACCAGGTAGATTTTTTGCTTGAGCTTGTACCGGGCTAACATTTTGAGCATTGTATAGGCATCGGTTATAGACGTAGGCTCCGGGGTAATAATTAACACTACTTCCCGGGCTGCCGCAACAAAGCTCATTACTTCCTTGTGGATCCCGGCACCGGTATCAATTAAGATTATATCATAATTTTGGGGAAGATTTTCAATTAACTGGATAATTTTTTTCCTTTGTTTTACATTTAACGAAGCCAGTTCTAAAAGTCCGGCACCGCCGGAAATTAAATCGACATTATTTTGTAATGGCGTGATTAAATCCTCAATATTTTTTTCGCTGTTTAAATAATCCAAAAGCGTACAGCGGGGAGTAACGCCAAAAAGGAGCTCCACATTGGCCAGGCCTAAATCCGCATCCAAAATTAAAATTTTTTTCTGTAAATCGGCCAGCGCGAGTGCTAAATTCGCCGTGAAATTCGATTTGCCCACTCCGCCTTTACCGCTGGTTACCGCAATTATCCGCTGCAGAGTAGCATTTTCTTTTGCTTCCCCTTTATTACCTTTAATTAATCCCACCGCCTGCCGGTACATCTCCTACCACCCCTTCCACACCTGCTCAACGATAAGCTCCGGGGTAGCAGATATTAAGTCCTCGGGAACATTCTGCCCAACGCCCAGGTAAACAATTGGCTTTTTAAATTTAACGATTAAGTTAATCAATACTCCAAATTTATCGGTTTCATCTATTTTGGTTACGATAAATTTATTAAAACCGCAAGGGGAAAAGTCTTTAGCGATTTTTTCCGCATCTTCGGGTTTGACGGTAGCGCTTATCACCAGATAGATGTCTTTTTCCTTTTTAACCGCATCCAAAAAACCGGCCAGTTCCTGAATTTGATTTTGCTTTTTGGATGGCCGGCCAGCGGTGTCAATAAAAATAGTTTCTCCCTCATTTTGCTTTTGCACCGCCCGCCAAAGCTCCATCGGTGAGCCGGCAACTTTAACCGTTGTACCGAGGTACTTGCCGTAAATCTTGAGTTGCTCGACTGCCCCCACGCGAAAGGTATCCAGGGTAATGAACCGTATTGGTTTTTCTTCATGAATTGCCAAACGTCCGGCAATCTTGGCCAGGGTTGTTGTTTTTCCCACACCGGTCGGACCAATTAATGCTTTTAAAGGAAAGTCCTGGATGTTTTCATAATAGGGTTTAATTAAATTTATTAAGTACTCTTTTACCCGCTCCACTCCGGAAGTTTCCTCCGGCGCCACTTCTTCAAAAAAATCCTGCAGTTCCAGCAAAATCTGCTCCACAATATCCGGTGCCAGTTCAAGCTTTAAAAGGCGTTCCTGCCAGCGGGCAAAATTACCCGTTTCGGTCCCGGTTACCCGCGCTAAATCCTTAACCATTAATTTTAATTCGGCCAAATCCTTTTTAACTTCAAAAGTTTCTTTAGCCACGTCTTTTCTGGGTTTTGCCGCTTCATCAACCGCCGCCAACACCTCCAAAACGGGCGGTTTAAAAAACCCGAGAATACCGGGCTGCCGAACTTTCCGGCTCTCCAAAATCATTGCTTCCGGTCCTAAATCAAATTTGATCATCTGGAGGGCTTCCGCCATATCTCTGGCCGTATACTTTTTGATCTTCACCGCTAATTCACCGTCCCTAAAATTTCTACCTCAACATCCGGTGGAATTTCATTAATGCCCAGCAAAATCGCCTGCGGATAAAAACGGTCAAGTAGCCGTCGCAGGGGTAAGCGCACCCGGCTGGAAGTAATGATTATCGGGTACAGTCCCCTCCGGCTAACTTCCGTCAGGGTTTGCTTTACCTTTTCAATAAACTGCTCGGTTCTTGCAGTATCCAGCAAAGGAAAAATTCCCAGGCTTGTTGGTTGCAAACTTTCGGCAATTTGCTGTTCCCACTGCGGGGTCAAAGTAACGGCATAAAGCTTACCTTCGTGCAAATACTGGCGTACGATTTGCCGGCGAATTTTTTGCCGCACCTGTTCGATTAAAAAGTCGGGATCCCGGTTCTGGCGTACGGCATCGGCCAAAGCTTCTAAAATGCTGGTTAAATCCCGAATGGAAACATTTTCTTTTAAAAGGCTTTGCAGCACCTTTTGAATTTCTCCGAGGGTTAAAAGTTCCGGATATACCTCCTCAACCACCGCCGGCTGGTTTTGCTTGAGGGTTTCTAAAAGTTCTTTTACTTCCTGGCGCCCCAAAATTTCCGCAGCATTCTTTTTAATAAACTCTGTAAGATGGGTAACCAAAACCGCCGATGGTTCGATTACGGTAAAACCTTCCATCTCTAAATTTGCTTTTTGGCTTTCCCGTACCCACCAGGCCTCCAAACCAAAGGCCGGCTCTTTGGTGGGAATGCCCTGTTCCGGAGTTTTTTCCCCGGTCGGGTCCAAAACCAGGAGGTACCCCGGCAGCAATTCGCCTTTTTCCGCTTCCACCCCGCGCAATTTAAAGACGTACTGATTGGGCGGCAGCTGCAAATTATCCCGGATGCGTATGGGCCGAACGTACAGACCAAGTTCTAAAGCCAACTGGCGCCTTACCGCTGCCAGCCTTCCTAATAAATCTCCTCCCTGGGTTTCATCGGTCAGGGTTATTAAATTGTAACCAATTTCAATTTCCAGGGGGTCTATGTTAAAGTAGTTTAACACATTTTCCGGCTCCCGCTTTTTGGGTACTTCTATTACCTGCTGGGTTTTATCTTTTACCTGACCGGTGTAACGAACCGCCAAATACCCGCCGTATCCTAAAAGACCTGCCAGGGAAATAAACAACAGGTTGGGCATGGCCGGAATCAATCCCAGCAGAAAGATTATGATCGCCGCCATAATCAAAACCTTGGGAAAAGCACCCACCTGCTTGGTAAACTCCCGGCCAAAATTTTCATCGGCTGACGCCCTGGTTACCAGAATACCGGTAGCGGTTGAAATTAAAAGTGCCGGTATCTGGCTAACCAGTCCATCACCAATGGTCAGCACGGTATAAGTTTGCAACGCCTGCAGCACAGGCATTTTCATCTGGATAACCCCAATTATCAACCCGCCCAGGATGTTTATCAGAAGGATAACAATCCCGGCAATGGCATCCCCGCGCACAAACTTGCTGGCACCGTCCATCGCTCCAAAAAAGTCCGCTTCCCGCTGCAATTTGCGGCGTTTTTGCCGGGCCTCCTGTTCGGTAATTAGACCGGCATTAAATTCAGCATCAATGGCCATTTGTTTTCCGGGCATCGCATCCAGGGTAAACCGGGCTGCCACTTCCGCCACCCGGCCAGCCCCGTTGGTGATAACGACAAACTGAATTACCGTGATGATTAAAAATACCACAAATCCCACTACATAGCTTCCACCCACCACAAAGCTACCGAAGGCCTGAATTACCTGTCCGGCCGAAGCCTGACTTAAAATAAGCCTGGTGGACGAAATGTTTAAGGCCAAACGGTATAAAGTCATTACCAGCAGAAGAGTGGGAAATATCGAAAATTGCAGCGGTTCGGTGGTAAACAGGGTAATGAGTAAAATAACCAGGGAAAAGGTTATGCTAAATACCAGTAAAATATCCAGCATAAAGGGGGGCAACGGAATAATGATTAAAACCAAAGTTAAAACGACAAACCCCGCTACGATTAAATCGTAATTATTTTTTAAGAAGGCGTTACCTTTAGAAACGGTAGCCACAGTCTCACCAACTTATCTTTTTCTTTTTTTGCGGTAAACCCAGGCGATAATCTCCGCCACAGCATTGTAAAGCTCTTCGGGAATTTCCTCGCCCACTTCACAATTTTTATATAAAAACCGGGCAACCTCAACATTCTCGACAATCTCCACGTTATGGGCCCGGGCTATTTCCTTAATCTTTTCTGCTAAAAATCCGGCTCCTTTCGCCACTACCTTCGGAGCCGCCATTTTGCCCCGTTCGTATTTTAACGCCACAGCAATGTGCACCGGGTTAGTAACCACAACGGTAGCCTGCGGAACCTCCCGGGCAATTTGGTTTAAAGCAATCTGCCGCTGCCGTTCCCGCAGCCGGGCTTTAATTAAGGGATCTCCTTCCGTTTGGCGGTATTCTTCTTTCAACTCCTGTTTGGTCATTTTCAGGGATTGATAATATTCCCGTCGCTGATACCAGTAATCAACAGCTCCAAAGACAAAGAGCACCAGAAGCGTATCCAGCGCAATCTTTTTAATTAAGCTAAAATAACCGTTAAAGTATTCAGCTGGCGCCTGACCGATTTTCTGAAAAATAAGCGGTAAATTACTTTTAATCCGGAGGTAAATTACTAAAGCCAAAAAGCTAAATTTCAAAAAGTTCTTAAGAAGCTCCACCCAGTTTCTCCGGCTAAAAATCCTGCTAAAGCCTGAGAGGGGATTTATTCTTTCCCAGCTTGGCTTTAACGGCTCCGTTGTAAAGATAAATCCTACCTGCACTAAATTTAATGCTATTCCGGCAAGCATTCCCAGGAGTAAAAACGGCAAAACAATTTTAAAACTCCAGCCAAAATAATAAAGTAACAGTCCCCGGACAGCAGATGGGGTAAGTTCAATAAACATATTTCGAAGAACATTTCGACTTAAAAGATAAAATTGCTGATAAAAGTAGCCTCCCAGTATCAGCAAAAGCAAAAAGAATATTAAGAACATTACCGCAAAGTTTAATTCCTGACTCTTAAAAACCTGCCCACGGCGCCGGGCTTCAGCTAACCTTCGGGGAGTGGGGGCCTCGGTACGCTGGTCTCTCTGCTCATCTGCCATAGCCTATTCCCCTTATGATGGCTAAAAGATTTTTTTCCATTAATTCCAGGTAAATTCCGGTAAAATACGCAATCCCGGGAAGTAAAAGCCATAAAGTGAAGATGGCCAGTAAAATCTTTAAACCAAAACTCAGCAGAAACACATTCATTTGCGGGGCAGTTCGCGCTAAAATGCCAAGAGCTAAATCGCTGATAAGCATCACCATGAGAAACGGTATGGCAATTTCAATCGCTACTAACATAACCAACGCGAAAATCTTTATTAGTAATTCGCTTAACCCCGGGTGCAGTAAACCTTTGCCGGGCGGAATTAGCTCAAAACTCACCGTCAAAAAAGTTAAGAGGCGGTGGTGTCCGTTGGCCAAAAAGTAGTTTAAGATGCCGTAGAGATAAATAAAATTGGCCATTAATCCGGCATTGGTCTGGGTCAGGGGATCAAATAGGGTAGCGGCGCTGAGTCCCGAAGTCAGGTCCATATACTGTCCGGCAACGAGATATAAATTGGCAAAGATTAAAGTTACGAACCCCAACAAAAGACCAATTAAACTTTCACCGATTAAGAGGAGAAAAAAATTCCGCTGAACGTCCGTTGCCGTAAAGCTTCCTGCCACCGTCGGCAGTAACAAATAGGCTACAATCAGGGTAAAAAACCCTTTGACCGCCGGCGGTACACCCCGTACCGGAATGATTAAAGGCGAGATGCCAAAAAAGCCGGCCAGCCTTGCCGCAATTATAAGAAAAATAAGCCACTGGGTCATCGTATCTTGAACTCCTAAAAGCGAACTTTAGCCATTTCCTGAAAGATTTGTCCGGTAAAGTCTACCATAATATTTAGCATCCAGCCGCTTAAGAGTAAAAGGGTTAAAAACACGGCAATTAATTTTGGAACAAAGGTTAGCGTTTGCTCTTGAATCTGGGTTGCCGCCTGCAAGATTCCCACTATTAAGCCAACCACCAGCGAAACAATAAGCGGTGGTCCTACCAGCAAGCTCAAAACGGTAAAGCTTTTTTGGGCCAAATGGATGAAATAGAGCGAAGCCATTTTTTCCCTTCTCTCCCGCTTTAAGAAAAACTGCTTACCAAACTCTTGACCACCAGGTACCAACCATCGGCCAGAACAAAAAGTAAAAGTTTAAAGGGTAAAGCTACGAGCATCGGCGGAATCATGAACATGCCCATGGACATTAAAATACTGGCAACAACCATGTCAATAATCAAAAACGGTAGAAACAACATAAATCCCATCTGAAATGCCGTTTTTAGTTCGCTGATGATAAAAGCCGGAACCACTACGGTAAAAGGTACGTCGTCTTTGGTTTGCGGCCGCGGCAATTTGGCCAATTCAATAAAAAGGGCCAGGTCTTTTTCCCGGGTTTGTTTCAGCATGAAATCCTTAAGCGGCGCTTCAGCCGCCCGGATAGCCTGCTCCTGGGTAATTTGATTATTTAAGTAGGGTTGGATGGCATCCTGGTTAATTTTATTAATTACCGGCGACATGATAAAAATGGTTAAAAACAAAGCAAGGCCAATTAAAACCTGATTGGGTGGCGCTTGCTGGGTACCTATGGCATTCCTTAACAGCGATAAAACCACCACAATGCGGGTAAAGGAAGTCATCAAAAGTAAAAAGGCCGGTACCAAAGCTAAAACGGTTAACAGTACCAAAAGCTTGACGGAGTTAACCACTTCCTGGGGCGAACCCTGCCCGTTAATATTAAGCTGGATATTGGGTATGGTAAGCGGTTCCGCAAGCGCTAATGAACTTACCCCCAGAGTTAATATCAATGAAATTCCCGTTATTAAAAGCTTTTTATTTTTTGATGCCACTTTTAATCTGCCCCACAACTTCAGAAATTTTTTGATTTAGCCTGCTCTCAAAGACATTACCGTATCCCGGTATTTCCGCTGGTGGATTCTCGAAGGTATCCAGCAACGAAACGTTATCTTCACCGTATCCCGCAAAATAATATTTATCATTGACTTTTAAAAGCACTAAGCCCGCTTTGGGGGAAAGGGGTAAACGGTCGATAATCTCGATATACCGGCTTTTGAAGCCGATGCGGAAGTTTTTCAGGTACCGGGCCAGGATGAACAAACCGGCCAGAAGCAAAACAAGTACAAAAAACGACCAAAAAATTTGCACAAAATAACTACCCAATTTTTTTCGCCTCTTTCCCGGTATCTTCGTCAGAATAGCCGGTGATCCTCACTCCGTACATTTCATTAATCACCACCACTTCTCCAACGGCAAACCGCCGACCGTCAATAAAAAGGTCGATTAAATCGCCAATACTTTTATCCAGCTCCAGGACATCTCCTTCTTTTAAAGCTAAAAGCTGGCGGACGGTCAGCTCGGTGGTACCCATCCGGGCCACTATCTCCATTTTAATGTTATTTAAAAGGGACATCGGCAACTTCTTTTGCCCGGTCGGTACCGGCTCTAATGGTGAAAATTCCGGTTTCCGGTATGTAGGAACATCGTCAACCATTTTTTTCAAAAATTCATCCACTTCATGGATTCCCAAAAAATTACCTCCCTTCTTACTGGATAATAAAATCGCTGAAATACACGTTTACGATGACAATTTTTTCGGACTTTTTCTCGACCTTTTTATTAAGTTCCGCCGCTGTATCCTGCAAAATTTTCAAGAGCTCTTTTTTTAACTTCTCGCTGGAATTATCACCAACAAGCTCCGTTGATTCCTTGCTTCTAAGAAAGGCAATAACCTTATCCTTAAAAATGACGCTTTTTTCTTCAAATACTTTCGTTGCCCCTTCCCCTTCTCCTTCGATTTCCACATTAATCCCAACCCGCAGATACCTGGAAGTATCTTTATCAGCCAAATTTACCACAATATCCCCTAACTTGGCGATAACGGTAGGAGGAGGGGGCGGCTCTTTCGCAGCCGCCCCGGAATTTTTCCCAAATAAGAAATAAGCTCCCCCTAAACCCGCCAGTACCGCTACTATCGCTACAATGACAATTAGCAATATTGTTTTTCCTTTGGTCACTTTTAACTTCACCTCAAATCTTATCTCTTAATATTCAAGAGCTCCTCCAGCATTTGGTCGGATGTGGTAATCACCCGGGCATTAGCCTGATAGCCCCTCTGGGTAACAATCATCTCGGTAAATTCACTGGCTAAATCCACATTGGACATTTCCAGGTAGCCCGAAACCAGGATTCCCTGACCTTGCTGTCCGGGAGTTACCGGCGAGGAAAAAGAAGTTTGGGTATCAATAGTAGCCGAATAAACGTTTTGCCCTATCCGTTCTAAGGTTTCCGGGTTTTTAAAGCTCATTAAGCCTATAGGACCCGCAAATTCTGTGGTACCATCGGAACGAACCAGCTTAATTTGTCCATCGTTTTGAATTGTTAAAGTTACTACAGCTTCCGGATTGTTTATTTGTATGTCAGCACCGTTTACGTCCTGCACCCGGTAACCATGGCCGTTTATTAAATAACCGTCTTTGTCAAGGTAAAAGACTCCTTCCCTGGAATAATAGGTCCTGGTGGTTACCGGATCTTTTAGTACAAAGAAACCATTACCCTGAATCGCCACATCTAAAGGACGACCTGTAGATTTAAGTCCGCCCTGGGTAAAAATAGTGTCTACCCCGGACACGTTGACCCCAAGGCCAACATAAGAAGGATAAACTCCCGACTGGTTGGTTTTCTGGTAAATTAAATCTTCAAAATTTACCCGGCTGGATTTGTAACCAATAGTATTAACATTGGAAATGTTATTGGCAACAACATCCATTTTATACTGATGGCTTTTTAAGCCCGAAATACCCGCATAAAGTGACCGAATCATTTTAACTCCCCCTTTAAATTTTTATTTTTTACCCGCCTCCGTCGTTCAGCGGGTGAGGGCCCCCTTGCGGTCCAGCCCTTTTACTTAAGTAAAATGGCACTGTCAATATTGGTAATTATTTGTTCTGCCAACTGCTCCGTTCTGGAAACGGTAATCACCGTTTTATTTACTACCGAAGCAATTATCGCCAAATCTCCGTATACCACCAAACTGTTTCTGGCTCCTTTAGCCCTGGCATTTTCTAACGCCCGGGAAATTTTCAACCACTCCTGCTCCGAAAGCTCAATCCCCCGTTCCTGCAGACGTTTTTCCGCATGGTGGGACACTTTGAGTTTGGCCTCCGTTTCCTGCAATAGCTGTTCAAAACTCCGGACCGATGCAGCTTTGGTCAGAGTTTGGGCTGCAGGTTTTTCGTTAACCGTTATTAACCCCTGGATCTTGCCAATATTACTCACTTACCTCACCTCGATAACTTTGTCCGGGCTATACTCCTGGCCGTTCACCACCAAACTAATCTGGTCCCCGGACCACCGTACGGCACTCACAACCCCCTCCACCAGCGTCTCGGCAGCGGTTGCTATTTTCACCGTTTTGCCGATTAAGGCTGCTGCCTGGGCCTTTTGTTCGAATTGTAAAAGCTTTGTTAAAGCATCGGTTAAGTTAGTAAGCTGCTCCAGCATCCCAAACTGGGCAAGTTCGGCAATAAATTCGGTACCATCCGCCGGGTTAAGGGGATCCTGATATTGCAGTTGCGCTAAGAAAATTTTCAAAAAAGCATCTTTATCCAAGTTCAATTTTGTTTGCGAGGCAGCATTTGCGGAAGTTGCCATCTGGGAGCTTACCGCGGTAACATCATTTATCACCCTTTCACCTCCTTATACCAAACAGTTCAACCCGGTAACTTTTTCCGCTAACGGATTTTTTTCCAATACCGGCTCAGCTACCGGACCATTTTGATAATTTCTAACCTTCTGAAGCCTGGCATTGTTTTTTGTGAAAGAAAAGGTATTCTGATTGAAAAAATTGCTACTCTGTTCCAGCCCCACATTAAAGCTACTTAACTCCAGGTGATGCTTTTGTAAAGTTACAGCTAACTCTCTGCCGGCATTCTGTAAATACCAGGCAGCTTCGTTTGAAAAAACTTTTAGCGAAATTTCTACATTTTTTCCCGTTAATTTTACCGTGACCTTTACTTCCCCCAGTTCTTCAGGATAAAGTTTGAACGACGCAGTTAAACTGGTACCCGCCTTTTGCGCTTTTTGCACCAGATTTTCTACTTTGGCCAAAAAAGAGGGAAAGTTAAACTTTAAATTTTCCGCAGGAAGCAAATTATCGAGAGCATTCTTTGCTACCTTTGGAGATAAGTCAAAAGTTGGTATTTCAACCGCTGGCTTTGTCTTTTCATAGCTTGCCGGATTTACTTCGCGAAGAAAGCTACCTTTAGCTGCTTTGGGAAGAGTTTTTGCTGCTTCTTTTTCCCTTATCGCCTGGCCTGGCTCAGGTAGCATCCCTTTTGAGCTAAGCTTTAGTCCAGCTTTTACTTCACCTTGTTCCGCTTGCGGAATGTTTTTCTTTCCACCGTTTTCAGCAACTACTGTTACTTCGTTTACCCGAAGCTCCACTTTTTCAAAAACCCTGTTCCCGTCCTTTATCCCCTCCGGGCTTGTCTCCTGCCGCATCCCTTTGCTACCCGGCACCACTTTTAACTCCGCCGGCAATTCCTTTTCTATAAAGACTGTCCCATCCACGTCTTGAAGAAAGCTTCCTTCCCCTGCATCCGCCGGAGCTACTGCTACCTCTTTACCCGGTACCGCAATACCCTCTTCCGTTACCGTAAAACCTTTTGCCCCTAACTCCCGACTTAAGTCTTCTTCTAACCCTATCAGATTAATCGCCTCATCGTTTACCTGACTTTTCCCCTGGAAAACCCTTACCCTTCCTGCATCTTCAGCATTTCCCGCTACCTCGTTTTCCAGAAGCGCCACTCTTTCAAAAACCCTGCTCCCGCTCCTTATCCCCTCCGGGCTTATCTCCTGCTGCATCCCTTTGCTACCCGGTACCACTTTTAGCTCCGCCGGCAATTCCTTTTCTATAAAGACTGTCCCATCCACGTCTTGAAGAAAGCTTCCTTCCCCTGCATCCGCCGGAGCTACTGCTACTCCTTTACCCGGTGCCGCAATCCCCTCTTCCGTTACCGTAAAATCTTTTGCCCTTAATTCCCGACTTAAGTCTCCTTCTACCCTTACCACATTAATTGCCTCATCCTTTGCCTGACTTTTCCCCCGGAAAACCCTTACCTTTCCTGCATCTTCAGCATTTCCCGCTACCTCGTTTTCCAGAAGCGCCGCTCTTTCAAAAACCCTGTTCCCGTCCTTTATCCCCTCCGGGCTTATCTCCTGCCGCATCCCTTTACTACCCGGTACCACTTTTAACTCCGCCGGCAATACCTTTTCTATAAAGACTATCCCATCCACGTCCTGAAGAAAGCTTCCTTCCCCTGCATCCGCCGGAGCTACTGCTACTTCTTTACCCGGTGCCGCATTACCCTCTTCCCTGACGGTGAAATCTTTTGCCCCTAACTCCTGACTTAAGTCTTTTTCTAACCCTATCAGATTAATTGCCTCATCCTTTGCCTGATTTTTTCCCTGGAAAACCCTTACCTTTCCTGCATCTTCAGCATTTCCCGCTACCTCGTTTTGAAGCTGCAATCTTTCGAAAAAACCGTCCCCATCGCTTATTACGGTCTCTTCCTTAGGCAATATTTCCTGCAGTAAAGGTAAATTCCAAGGACCAATAAGTACCGGCACTATGGTTGCTACCCCGGCAGTATCATCCTCGTTCTTCTGTTCCGTTTCGTACTTTTCGCTGCCAAGAACACCTGCTAAAAGAAGTTCAAAGCTGTCGGTTAACCAAGGTCTTCCTACAGTTTGCAGTTGTCCTTCCGGAGCAATTTTGAGCCCCTGCCAGCTCTGTTCTACCTTCAACCCCTTTTCACCTCCTTTCAATTCCTGCGGATATAGCCAAAAAGGGAAATTTCATCTAAAAAAGATTGATTTTCCCTTTCAAGCTCCTCACGGTAACTCGCTTTTGCTTTTTCTTTCAATACTTCCATCTTTTTCTGCTCAATTTTTTTGGCAAGATATTCTTCCTTAGCCCTTTCCCGCTCGTTTATAAGCCTTTCCAACTCTTTTTCCAAACGCCACTTTTCTGTAGCCAGGTACTCTATCCTCTCCAATTGATGTTCGCGAAATAAAAGGGAATCAATTTTCAGCTCGGCAGCAATGGATTCCCCAATCCGGTTGATCTTTTCTTCCTGGCGCCGGACCGCTTGAATTTTTTCCTGCACAACACGTTTTTGCTGTTCGACTTCTTGGGTGCGAATCTTTTCCACATTGGCCAGGCGAAAAGAAAATTTTTTCATTGATTATTCCTCCACCAGCAGGGTTTTCAACATTTCCTTGGTAGTAGTAAAATCTACTTTTTCATTTTGTTTTTGCTGTAAAAACTGGTTAATTTTTGGTACAAGCTGGATTGCCCGGTCAAGGAGGGGATTGGTTCCCGGCTTATAGGCACCAATTAAAATTAAATCCTCATTTTGCCGGTAAATATCAAGAATTTCCCGCATTTTCAGTGTTAACGCTAAATGCTGTTCATCAACAAGCTCAGGCATTAAACGGCTGTTGCTGGCCAAAAGGTCAATGGCCGGGTAGTGCCCCTTTCCGGCTAATTGCCGGCTTAACACAATATGCCCATCTAAAAGTCCTCTGACCGCGTCGGCAATTGGCTCGTTGAAGTCGTCTCCTTCCACCAAGACCGTATAAAAGGCGGTAATCGAACCTTTATCATCGTTGCCGGCTCTTTCCACCAATTTGGGTAATAAAGCAAACACCGAGGGAGTATACCCCCGGGAAGATGGGGGCTCACCGGCAGCAAGGCCAATCTCCCGCTGCGCCATGGCAAACCGCGTCAGGGAATCCATCATTAAGAGCACTTTTTTCCCCTGCTCGCGAAAATACTCAGCAATAGCCGTGGCCACAAAGGCACCTTTGACCCGAAACAATGCTGGTTGCTCCGAAGTCGCCACCACCAAAACCGATTTTTTAATCCCTTCACCCAAATCATTTTCAATAAAATCTAAAACCTCCCTGCCCCTTTCTCCGATTAGAGCTATCACGTTAACATCCGCTTCGGCATAACGGGCAATCATTCCCAGCAGGGTACTTTTACCCACACCGCTTCCGGCAAAGATCCCAAGTCTCTGCCCTTCGCCGCAGGTTAATGGGCCATCGATTGCTTTGATCCCGGTGGCAAACGGCTTTTTTATCCGCCGGCGTTGCAGCGGATTGGGAGGTTTGCGGTCCAGGGAAAAGCGCCGGCCGTAAATTTTGTCGGCATTTAAAGGCCTTCCCAAGCCATCAAGCACTTTCCCAAGTAAGCTTGTACCCACGGTAATTTGCAACTGACGCCGAAGCGGGCGTACCAGGCTTCCCAAGCTTACCCCGTTAATCTCCCCTAAAGGCATTAAAATGGCATTTTCCTCTTTAAAACCGACCACTTCGGCCAAAACCCGAGCGTTTCCGGCCAAAATCTCTACCGTCTCACCTACCGAAACCTTTAAGCCGTGCGCTTCAACGGTAAGACCTATGACCTGGCGGACCACACCCCAGGGTTTTAAAAACTCATGCTCCTTTATCTGCTCGGTGAGATACCCAAGGTTTACTCTATTCATCTCCGTAAGCTCCAGCTTTAAGCTTTTCTAAAATTTCATCAGCAAAGATTTTTAAAGAAATGACGTAATTTTCCTCACCCTTAACAACAACCGTTCCGGCCGGTAAATCGGTATCGGTGATTACGGGTATTTTTTCTTCCAAACCCTGTTGCTGTAAAATTTCTTCAATTTTCTCCCGGTCAGCAGGACTTACCTGAATTACCGGCACCATCTTTTGCGAAAACTTGGCAAGAGCGTCTACAAGCCATTTCCGGTAAAAAAGTGTTACAGCCTCCGGTAGCTCCCCTAAAAGCTTTTCAAGGGAAGTCTCGATAAAAGCTATAATCTCCTGTTCTACCCCTTTGATGATTTTTTCACGTTCCCTGTTTATTTCCAAAACTTTTTCGGCAATTTTCTTTTCGTATTCCTCTTTTAAAGTCGCTTGAAGTTTTTCAAATTCTTGCCGGGCTGTAGCCTGGCCTTCGGTATAACCCTGTTGGTAACCTTTTGCTTTTGCATCTTCTCTGATTATTTCGGCCTCTCGCCGGGCAGCGTTAATTATTTCCTGCGCTTTAATTTTTGCTTCGTTTAATAAAGCCGAAGATTCTTCATTGTTTTTTTCCACTTCTTCTGGTAAAATGACAATTTTTTTAATGGGAATTTTCAGCGCTTCCCCGTCGGGCCTCACCGCAACCCCTTCTAAAAGCTTACTTTTAGAAGACCAGGGCATCTTCACCACCCCGGGATATTATAATTTCTCCAGCTTCTTCTAAACGGCGAATAATAGCCACAATTTTCTGCTGCGCCTGCTCCACATCTTTAAGCCGCACCGGTCCCATGTAAGCCAATTCGTCGTTTAACATTTCCGCCGCCCGCTTGGAGAGGTTCTTCATAATCCGCTGCTTGACTTCTTCGGTAGAACCTTTTAAAGCAAAAGCCAAATCCCGGCTTTCCACTTCCCGCAGCACCCGCTGGATCGCCATATCGTCCAAGGTAACGATATCCTCGAAAACAAACATTCGCTTTCTAATTTCTTCGGCTAACTCCTGGTTTTCCTGTTCTAAATTTTCGAGGATATTTTTTTCGGTCGAACGGTCAACCCGGTTTAAAATTTCCACAACCGCTTCTATGCCCCCGGCTCTTGTATAGTTTTGTTCAAACACCGATGATACCTTTTTTTCCAATACTTCCTCAATTTCCCGGATAACTTCCGGAGAGGTTCTCTCCATAGTGGCAATTCTTTTGATAATATCGCTCTGCATTTCCGCCGGCATCGAAGACAGAATCATCGCCGCCTGCTCCGGTAAAAGATAAGATAAAATTAAAGCGATGGTTTGTGGATGCTCATTTTGAATAAAGTTAATAAGCTGCCGGGCATCGGCTTTGCGCAACATCTGAAAAGGCATTTTAGCGGTTAAACTTATTAATTTTTTAATGATTTCGTTTGCTTTTTGCGGTCCCAAAGCTTTTTCCAGCATTTCCTTGGCATAACTCACACCGCCGGTGGAAATATATTCCTGGGCCTGGTAAAGTTCCAAAAATTCTTCTACCACCTTTTGCCTTTCTTCCGGTGTAATCTGGCCGATAGTAGCTACCGCCATGGAAATTTTTTCAATTTCTTCTTCGGTAAAATGTTTGGCTAAAATTTTGGCCGAATGTTCCGGCCCCAGGGCAATTAGAAGCTTGGCTATTTTATTGATATTTTTCTTGCGTGTTTCTTCCCGGGCCATCTGGCATCCTCCTTGTCTGTCTTACTCGTCCGTCAGCCAGGCTCGCAGTACCATCGCAACTTCATCCGGATTTTTGTCCACCAGCGATTTTATTTTTTCTATATCCGACTGAACTTTCTGGATTACTATCGGTTCACCAGTTATTTCTCTTACAATAATCCCAGGACCTCTTTCGGTTGCAGCCGCAGCTTCCAGCTCACTGACTCCAACCGGAGCTCTGGGTGAAATGTCCGCAACTGCCGCAGTTTTTTTCCGAAAACGGCGTATCCCGAAAAATACTATAATGCTAAGAAAAACCAGGGCCCCGGCCCCTATGGCAAGCCATTTATACAATGCTTGTCTTGCCTGCTGTTCTTTCTGAGCTTGCGCCTGCTGTTCTTCCATTTGTTTTGCCAATGTTTTATCAAAGGTAATGGTGTTGATAATTATCTGGTCGCCGCGGTTTTGGTCATAGCCCATGGCCGCCGCTACAATATCCCGGATTTTATTTACGTCCGCCGCCGGCACTCCCGAATCGATAGCAATAGCGGCGGATAACCGCTTCACCGTTCCCGGTGCCTTGACCAATTTATAGACGGTTTGTCCAACCTGATAATTGCGGGTAAAGTCTTCTTTAACCTGAACTTCTCCGTTTGTACTGCCATTTATGTATGGGTAATTCTGATTGGTATTCGGTACCGTCCCGCCTATTCCGGAGGCACCGGGACTCCCGTAAACTACTTCTTTGCTCCCCTGTTCGCTGACCAGCGGCCCAGGGAGAGCTATCTGGGAGGTAGTTTCTTCCTGATTAAAATCCAGATCAGCATTGATACTAACTACTGCCTTTCCAGGACCTAAAATAGTGGTGAGCAGGTTATTAATTCGATTTGTTAACTCCGTTTCAAACTGCTTTTTCATTTCTTGCTGACGTCCAGATTGCGCCGATAAACTTGAGCTTAAATCCACCTGATCAGAAAGCACATTCCCGTATGTATCCACTACCTGAACATTTTCCGGCTTTAAACCTTCTACACTGTTCGCCACCAAGTAAATTATCCCTTTTATCTCTTGCGGCGTTAATTTTTTTAAGGGCTTCAATTTCAGCAAAATGCTGGCAGTTGCCGGTTTTTCCTCGGAAATAAAAACGCTTTTTTCGGGAAGGACTAAATGAACACGGGCATCCTCTACCGCATCCAACTGCACAATTGTTCGCCGTAGCTCCTCCTGCAGCGCCCGCTGGTAGTTAACCTGGTTTTCAAAATCACTGGCACCTAACTTGGTCTGGTCAAATAACTCAAAGCCAATACCGCTGTTTGTTTCTAACACCCCGGCACTGGCCAGTTTAATCCGGGCCTCATAAACTTGACTTTTGGGAACCAAAATCGTTGTCCCCTCATCGCCAAGCTTGTAATTTATTTTCCATTCCTTCAACTTTTCCGCAATAGCTCCCGCTTCTTTGGCATCTAAACCGGTAGCCAAAGGAGTATAACTGGGCCGTCCCAAAAAAATATACCCGAGCAACAATGACAGTACCGCCGTAAGTAGTAAAATCCCGTAAACCCGCTTTTGAAAGCTGCTTAAATTTTGGAAACGTTCCTTTATACTTGCCAGGAGGCTCTGAAAATCCATTTATTTCCCCCTATTCCGTCCATGATTAAATCTGCATCCGGCTAATTTCCTGATAGGCCTCAACTATTTTGTTGCGAACCTCCACCGCTAATTCCAAACTCAATTTAGCTTCCTGGGCCAAAATTAAAACCTGGTGAATATCATCCACTTTCCCGGCTAAAAAATCCTGGGTCACTTGCTCGGCTTTCAGCTGTTTTTCGTTAACTTTATCTAAAGCCTCAGCAAGTTTCTTTTCAAAATCTAAAGTTTTTGTTGATTGTGCCGAATTATTAGGCAGGATAGTTTTGGAAAAAGAAATGCCGGTAATCTCCATAATAACCCCTCCTAACGGCTAAGCTCGAGAGCCTTCGCATACATGGCTTTAGCCGTATTGAACACCGTAACATTGGCTTCGTACGCCCTCTGAGCAGCCAGTAAATTTACTATCTCATCGTTGATATTAACGTTGGGATATTTTACTAAACCGGTATTGGGATCCGCATCGGGATGGTTAGGGTTAAAGACATAGCGGTAGGGAGTTTTGGTATCTTCTACAATCTGACTGACCCTGACCCCGCCGCCTTTAAACCCGGTCTTCGCCTCCAGAATTTCCTCAAAAACCACGTCTTTTCGATTGTAGGTACCACCTGCAGGCGTCCGGGTAGTGTTGGCATTGGCAATGTTATCCACTATCGTATCCAGCCATAAACGGTGGGCGGTAAGGGCCGAAGCGGTTATTTGGAAAGAACTAAAAAATGCCATCTACACTTACCTCCTTCCACCGGTAATCACCATTTCTAAAGAAGCAAGGGTGCCTTTTAACCGCTCCACAGCCGTTTCATAATAAAGCTGGTTATAAGCCAAATCTACCATTTCCGTTTCGATGTCCACGTTATTTTTGTCAATTCTCATGGCAGTAGAAGTTTCTCGCTTAACTTCTGCAAAAGGTAAACTGAACCCTTTAGCAGTTAGATGGCGAGGATGGGTAGTTTTTAAAGAAAAATTACCTTTTTTTTGGTTTAAAAATTCCTGAACCTTTTCCTCAAACACCACTACTTCCTTCCGGTACCCCGGAGTATTGACGTTGGCAATGTTATGGGCAATCGCCTGCTGGCGGATTGTCGCAGCATCAATCCCCAGTTTCAAAAGGTTGTAGGTAACCCCTCCAAAAAGGTCCATCCGCTTCTCCCCTTTTTTCATAACTTTCTATATATATTTGACAAAATGAGCTAAATTCCTTTACCTTCTCAATTTTATTTTAACTTTTTCCAAAAAAAATTCAGCAAGATATCTTTGCTTTCACAAAAAATAAAAACCTCCTGCCCAAGGAGGCTTTAATCCCTACCCCCGGCAGCTGGCTGGCATAGCGGTTACCCGCCTTAGCCCCTTTAGCTTTGCGTCGCCGGCTTTCGCCGGTTTTGCCAAACTTTTCGAGGAAATCTTTCACAAAAATTAACTTATAAAAAATAACGAAAATTGTCAATATAAAACGAAAACAAAAAAAGAGGGTCTACACCCTCTCGTCCAGCAAAAGCCCTATGGTTTTGGTCAGGTCGGTAAACGCCGTTTTTAAATGCTCTAAGCTAACTCGTTTTAATACCCGGTTTTTCAGCTTATCAATGACATACCCCACTTCTTCCTGCTCATCATAAACAAATTCCAGCGCCGGGTTTAAAAAGTTGATTACCCGGTGAAACACATCCGCCGCAAGCTTCGGGATAAACTCCTTTTCTCCGTCATACTCCGGCTCATACCGCACTTCATCGGCAGTCTTTTTTATCTCCGGTACTTTCGGCTTTACCTGCTCCCGGTATTTTTGTAAAAACAATGGGTCAATATTGGGTATAATCACCATTTATCCCCCCTTTGTGGGGAATTAACGTTTTTTATCTAAGAAAATACCTTCCACTTGAAAGCCTTTTGCTAAATATGAATTAATCACCTTTTTTTCTCTTTTCACTTTTTCAATTTCTGTTAAAATTTTTTTCTTTTCCTCTTCTAAAAGCTTTATCGTTTTTTCATACACCGGTAATAATTCCTGAATTTCCTCAATCGTAATCTCTTCTTCTCCCGAATAATATTTTTTAAATTTTTCATTTATTTTCTGGAATTCATCAGTTATCACCAATTCATCTTTTGAAGATGTAATTTTTTCCTGAAGCCTTTTAAGCTCATTAAGAATTTCCTTAGAAGTTTTCACCATTATCATCCTTTAAATAGTAGCTTTCTCTTTAGCAGCAGCCGCTTGAACCCAGGCTTCTCTCAGTTCTTCCAAGTGTTTTTGCACTTCTTCGATACTCTGGCGGTCTTTCTTGACACTTCCATGAATTAGCCGGTACATAAAGTAATCATAAAGCTGATAAAGATTTTTGGAAATTTCATAATCCATATCCAGAGTAACCATCAATTCGGAAATTATGTCCTGCGTACGGCTGATATAATAGCTAAAATCATCGTATTTTTTCTCATCCAAAGCCTTAAGCCCTTGTTTTAAAAATTTAATTGCACCGTCATACAGCATAATTAATAATTTTTCCGGCGGGGCGGTAGCGATATTTTGTGTTTGGTATTGAGCATAGGGGTTATTCATTTATCTCACCTCGATTATTTCTTAGCAGACTGTAAGCCAATTTGTGCCGCTAACCAGTTACTTTGAGTCTGTAATCCAGCCATTGCTTTTTCTAACATGGTAAATTTATTCCAGAGTTCTTCTTCTTTTCTCGTTAAATAATCGTTAAACCGATCAATTTGTTCCTGGATATCTTTTATTTGTTCGGCAAGAGACTTATCTTTAGTCACCAGAATAGCATCGGTATGGGCGCCATTGGCTGTGGCATAAATAGCTAAACTTTCGACATAGGGCTTTAACCGGTCCATTACCCCATTTGCTGCGGCATTGGTGAAAATTTCCCCTACAGCTTTTGCATTTTGCTTGATGAGCTCCGTAAGTTTATTTTCATCCAAGGAAAGGGTGGCTTCCTTTCCGGAAGTAGATATGCCTATAGCCATTAAACTATTTAAAGTAACCGTCTTGCCATTGTAGGTTGCAGTTTCGGTAAGACCGGAAACAGCACTTCCCACTATCTGTCTTAATTGAAACATGATTTGCTGGGCAGTGGCATCTCCCTGCAAAACTCCTTTTGTTTTGGTATTGGGGTCATAAGCAGTTTTTGTTGCTAAATCGTTCATTAAATCATTATACTGGTTTACAAAAGTTTTTACTTTATCGATTATTGTTGCTGTATCATTGTCAACCGTTAAAGTAACTGTTCCCGTTTTCTTTAAAGTTAAAGTTACTCCATAGATGGCATCGGAAATGTTGTTGGAACTTCTGGTTAATGTTAAACCGTTAATAACCACCTGGGCATCGGTTCCCGCTTGCACGATAGTTACCGGATTACCATTAGCATCAGCCAATCCAAGAACTTGCAAAGCATCGCCGGTAACGGCAGTAAAGGAAATGGAATTTGCTGCACCAGTCGTATTAGCCGTTAGTAACAGCTTATTGTCCACTATTGAAGCTGTAACTCCTGCTTTGGCGTTGTTGATTTTATCCCGAATACTTACTAATGTATCAGTTGGACCAATCGAGATTACGATATCATTGCCTAAACTATCCTTTTGCACTACTCCACCAATGGCAATTTTAAAAGATGTAGAATTTAAATTTAAAGGAGTTGTGACTGAAGTTTGTTGTTTCGAAGCAATAATATAACTTTGAGCTAAAGTTTTAACCTCTATATTGTAGCTACCTTTTACAGCAGTAGATTGGGCCGACGCTGTTAAAACATTCACATCTGACGAGGTCGCAATTAAATTAGTATATAGAGAAGAACTCATTAATGAGTTTATTGTAGTATAAAGACTACTTAATTTGGATTTAATTTGTCCCCAGGCCGTTCTCACCGCTTCCAAATTTGACTTTCTTTGCTGTAAGTTTTCCAAGGGTTTTCTTTCCACCTGCATTAACTGTTCTATAATTTTATTGGTATCAAGACCAGACGCCAAACCACCAATTTGAATGGGCATTGCCCTCACCTCTTAAATTTTAGTATCAACCAAAATCCCTAATAATTTCTTAATCTCCGCCACTATTTCTAAAACCTGATGCGGCGGAATTTCCCTGATTACTTCTTTGGTCTCGGCATTAATTACCTTTACCATCAGCTCCTGTGAGTCCTGATGGATTTCAAATTTTAATTCCGTAGGAGTAAAGGAGTTTACAATTTTTGTTAATCTTTGTAATTCTTTTTCTAAAAATTTTACATCACTGCTCTCTGATAAACCTACATCATCCCGACTTTGTAATCCATTCTTACCTACTAATTCCTGTTTTTTATCCGCTCCTACTATAATTCCTATCGATTGAAAATTAACCCCATTATTCACTCCTAAATTTACCGGAGGAACTAAGCCAGCCATACTCCATTCCCCTTTTAATTATAATGAACTATAAACTTGCAATGCAGATTTTAAAATCTCAACATCGGGATAGTACGTCGAAGCTTCTTGCAAAACTTCTTTTGTAGATTTTAAATCGTTTTTTTCTTGCAATAAACCAATTAGATATAAATAATAATTTAACTGCTTTTCCCTACTTATTGCTTCTTTGATAAATGTTTCAGCTTCCTCGATTAAACCACGCATATGGGCTATTTTTCCTAAGAGATAAAAAGCTTCCGCATCTGCAACACCTTTTTCAACCGCAGCCAACAATTCTTCCACAGCACTGTCATAATACCTTGTAGCAAAGTACAGCTTGCCCAGTTTTAAATTTTTCTCTTCAATCCATTCGATTTTTTGATATAAATTATAAATTTTTTCAAATGCTTCAAATAACTCTAAATCTAAAAACTTTGCCATTAAAAAAGTAAGTTGCTCTTCATACTTTTCATAGTCGTTTTTCACAATTTTTAATACATCATTGTTAAATGCCGCAAGTAATAAATTACCTATTATTTGCCACTTTATTTCCTCTGCTCGAGTAAGTTTTTTCATATTCCACACTATTTCTTCAGTTTTACATTTAAGACTTAAATTTAATAATATTCGTAGAAAAGTTTTAATCATTAAATGGTTTTCATTTAAATTTTGACCATCAAGTTTTTCTATGACTTCTTTGGCTTCTTCATATTTTTTTAGATGAAGATACAATTCAGCTTCTTTTATTAATTTGTTCGTTTGGTCTGACAAATAACTATTTACTACCTTTAAAGCTCTTTCATAATCGCCTTTTAAAAACAGAAAATCAACGTATTTTTCGATTATAAAAGAATAGTCCTTATATTTTCGAAGTAATTTATCTTCCTTTTCTTCCAATTCGTGGTAACTTCCCCGTTCATAATACAACTTCAAAATAGGGATTACAGCTAAAATATAATTTTGTGCCAAAGACATTTCATAAAAAACTAAAGCTTTATTATAATTGCCTAAAGCTTCTTCGCAACTACCAATTCCATAACTTGCTAAATAAGAACCAGTACCATCATAATGAAATATTGAAGTTTCTAAGCTTTCACCAATTTCGAGACATTTCATAAAAGTTTCAATAGCTTTCTTATAGCTTCTTTGATTATAATAAACAACTCCTTTAAAATACACTAAATCAACATACCAAGGATATAACTGTTCGGCATCTTCAATAACCTTTAAAGCCTCTTGAAATTTTTTTAAATTTATTAATGAATTAACAATATGCCAAATTAAAGCATACTTAAAGCCTGGTTCTTTTTTACGTATCAATAAAAAAGACTTTTGGAAATTTTGTAAAGCTTTTTCGTATTCTTGTTTTCTATAATACTCTACACCAAGATTGTAATAATTGAATGCTTTAATTTCAACATCAATATTTTCAAAAGCGTTATTGGCTATTTTTTTAAGAATTGATATATTCCGCTCACTTTTCTTTTTAGTAGAAACTGTTTCTGGAATATAACCGTAGTGTTTTATAATAATGGTACTATCTCTAATTTCAACATTTTTTTTGAAACGTAGTTGCTCGTGAATAGGATTAATAAAGTATGGTTCAGCTCGCATAGGAAATAAAAGCATTCTTTTGGCTGTAACTGTTCTTTGTTTTGTAAAATCCAGGAAATTAATTACATTGACTAAATAAGCAACATTTTCATCTTTATTAACTAGCTCCAACACTTTATCCTTGCTACTAACATCTAATTCTTCATCAGCATCTAAAAGTAAAACCCAATCACCTGTTGCTTTTTCCAACGAAAAGTTCCTTGCTGCACTGAAATCATCAACCCACGGAAAATCAAAAATTTTCGCCCCAAAATCTTTAGCTATAGCTTTAGTATTATCTGTAGATCCCGTATCGACAACAACAATTTCATCAGCAATATCTTGCACACTCTCAAGGCAATTTCTAATATATCTTTCCTCGTCTTTTACAATCATGCAAACCGATAGTTTTTTTTCTCCCATTTTTTCACCACTTTAAGCTAATTTTAAAGAGGCCAGCCCTTAAAATGGCTGGCCCAAAAGATAAAATGTATTTGTTTATCGGAGAAGCTGTAAAACCGCTTGCGGCGCCTGGTTAGCTTGAGCTAAGATAGCAACACCAGCTTGTTGTAAGATTTGGTTCTTAGTAAAGTTCATCATTTCTGCAGCCATATCAACGTCTCTAATCCGGGACTCAGAAGCACTAAGGTTTTCAGATGCTATACCTAAGTTAGCAATGGTATGTTCTAAGCGGTTTTGTATTGAACCGAGGTTAGCTCTATAGGTAGATACCTTTTGTAATGCAGAATCTACTTTACTAATAAATGCACTTGCAGATGCATTATCGGTAATAGCTAAGTCAGCTGAACTCAAGCCTAAAGAAGCTGTACCGGCATTATCAATGGTAAACGCAATAACTTGACCTGCATTTGCTCCAACTTGTAAAGTTACTACTAAACCAGTAGCTACAGCCAACAAATTCTTGGTGTTAAATTCTGTGGCCCCAGCAATTCTGTCAATTTCGTTAAATAATTGATTAAGCTCAGTCGTAATCGCTGAAATGTCTTGATTGTTTAAAGTACCGTTTGCCGCTTGAACTCCCAGCTCTCGCATCCGTTGCAAGATATTTTGAATTTCGCTCAAGCCACCTTCAGCAGTTTGAATTAAAGAAATACCGTCTTGAGCATTTCTAATCGCTTGGTTTAAGCCACGAATCTGCGCTCTTAACTTTTCCGAAATAGCCAATCCAGCAGCATCATCTCCAGCCCGGTTAATCCGTAAACCGGATGAAAGCTTTTCCATCGATTTTTGTAAAGCATTTGAAGTGCTATTAAGCGCTCTCCACGCATTTAATGCTTCAATATTGTTGTTGATTCTAAGACTCATATTTTTTCCTCCTCCTTGATTTTTTCTTTGGCATCCCTGCCAGTTATTTTAAGTCAGGTGGCCACCTAACTTTTCTATTTCTTATTTCGGAAATAAACGTAAATTTTTTATAGTAAATTTTAATTAATAACAATCTTGGCTTTATCAAAAACTTCTGCCCATTTTTTGGTTCTTTCATCGATAACAATACACGCCTTCGCCAATTTAATTAAACTTATTAGATCATAAAAATAACTTTTACTGTAATGCAGTAATATGTCTGGACAATTTTCAGGAGTAAAACCAGCTCTTGCAATGGATTTTATTAATTTTTCCTCCAATTCTTCATGATTTTGATTGTCATCTGCTAAAACCACTAAAATTTCATTTTCTTTTATTTTTTTTATTAATTCAGGTATTAATGTTTTATCTAAATTACCTCCATTTCTTCCTAATGCTAAGAATAAAACTTCTTTTTTCTCTGGTATACCAAAATCTTCTCTATCTTTCACTAACTTTATAAATAAAAAGTTTTCTATTAATTTTAAATCATTGGTTTTAACTATTTCATTAAACACTTCCCATTTTCTAATGTATTTTTCTTTATTTTTTTGCATTAATTCTTGGTAATCGATTTTTTCCGAAATAAAGGTTTTACTCCCATAATGATGAATAAACACATCATCAGCAATCTTAAGTTTAAATCCAGCAAGATAGGCTCTTCTACATAGATCATCATCTTCAAAATTTCCGATTTCGAATAAAGGATCAAATCCCCCAATTTTTTCAATTACTTCCTTTTTAGCGAGAAGACAAAATCCTACAAGGCGTTTTGTTTCTCTTGTTTCTCTATAGTTTACCGCTTCCCACTTGCTTGCAAATTCCAATAATTCCTTTAGGTTTTTATAGTTTGCATTAAGAACTAGTTGCTCTCCTGATACATAGTTTGTTCGCGGTCCTATTAAACCGGTTTTTTCATCCATATTAAGATCTAAAATTAATTTTTCTAGCCAGTTTGGTGTAACTATAGTGTCATTATTTAAAAAAACTACATATTCGCCGTTAGAATAAAGTAAACCTATATTATTACCAAAGCCATAACCAACATTTTCTGGAAGGAAAATAACTTTAACATCATCTCTTCTTTCTTGCAATTCTTTTAAATATTCAATTAGATCCCTTTCCGTTGAACCATTATCGACTATAATTAGTTCAAAAGGTAAACTTGTATAGTTCAATACAGATTCAATGCATTGTTTCGATATTTCATAGTTATTAAGTGTTAAGATAATTATTGAAGTTAATTTTGTGAACCGCAAATATTCTCTTGGTTTTACCTTATATATATACTGATAAGTATCAATATCAGCAGCAAAGCTTCTTACATCTAATGCAAATGCTCCTAGTAATTTTATTAAAATTTCTTTCTGATTTGCTTCAAGTGGCACAACAATTTTACTAATTTTAATAACTTCCAAATTAAGATTTTTCATCATATTATAAATAATATATTTCGTAAAAATACGTAAGTGAGTTTTATCCATTATTCCAGCTTCCTCATATGATAAATCGCCAAATAAAATTTTCATAATTATAGACCAATGACGAAAATTTGGAACACCAATAATAAATTCCCCATTGTGAGCCAATTTACTTTTTAATTTCTTAATAATAACTTCTGGCACATTTAAATGTTCGATAACATCAGCAAGAATAATTGTATCGAAAAAACGGTCAGGTAGCTCATTTATCTTTTCATAAATGTCTCCCACTAATACCTTATCAAGGTACTGCTCTGCTTCTTTTGCAATATCTCGATTAATTTCAACACCATAAACAATAGTTCCAGGCCTTTCATTTTTTAGTTTCCTTCCAAGCAAGCCAGCTGCACAACCTACATCTAAAATCTTTTTAGCATATGGTTCAACAAGTGAAACAATTTCAGGACGTTCGTTGTGATAATAATCAATTCCTAAAGAATATTCATCTAAAAATACTTTTCTATATTTTTCATAATCATTTTTTATCTCTATAATACCACAATCATGGACGCACCATGGCTTAGTTTGTTTTGGAATAACTATTTTATAGCCCCTTTTTGCAAATTCCATACACTGCGATATATCATAAAAATGCCAACCTGTAAATAGATCTTCCCTCCAGGGAATATCATATTGAGTTATCATTATTAATCCATCGACTGCCTTTACTTCTTCAAAATCACCTTCTACCTCATTAAAAGCCAATAGCTCCATCTTACCTGTATGACTTTCATAAACCTTTCCGTATTTTTCTGATGAATGCCACCATATTCCATTTGATGGTATAGTTTTTGAGCCTATTACTCCTATCATGCCTATCGCTTCATCTTTATTAAATACCTTTATTATCTCATGGATAAAATTTTTGTTTATAATAAATGTATCTTGATGTAAATACACTTTATATTTTGCATCACTACTTAGCATCCCTTCATTATATCCTGATGCCATACTTTTTGCACCCTTTATAGCTTTTATCTCAACTTCATAACCTTCGGGAATATGTAAGTTAGATATGTACTTTAAACATTTATCGTATAGTTCCTCATTATTGACACATGTTATAAAACAGACTTTCCTATTCATTTAATTACGCTCCTTATTTAATTGATTCCTCATACTTGTGAAGCTTACTAACTCTTTTTTGTTACATTTAAGTCAAATAAAAAATTTTAATAGTTTGCATATGCTCATTTTATTAGAAATAGCTACTTTAAAATGCATTGAGAAGCAAAAAATAGAAATATTTTTTATACCAATCTACTAAAAATTTTATTCCCTTTTCAAAATTAACCTTATGTTCCCAACCATATAAATTTTTGATTTTATCACTAGACAACGAATACCTAAAATCATGTCCTGGCCTATCTTGAACAAAAGTAATTAATGACTCGGGTTTTCCAAGAATCCGTAAAATTTCTCTTACCACTTCAATATTTCTTTTCTCTTCCCCGCTTCCTATATTATAGGCTTCCCCAGGTTTGCCTTTCTGAAGTAAGAGATAAACCGCTTCTACACAGTCGTCAACATAAAGCCATTCCCGCACATTTAATCCTTGCCCATACACGGGGATTGGTTCATTATTTAGAGCTTTTTTGATAACTACAGGAATCAGTTTTTCCGGATACTGCCATGGCCCATAATTGTTACACGGCCTTGCTACTACTACCGGAAGACCATATGTTCGGTGATAGGCCCGGGCTAACATGTCGGCTGCTGCTTTGGATACAGAATAGGGCGAGTTTGGCCTTAAAGGCGATTCTTCGGTAAACTGGCCTTCTTCTCCCAGTTCCCCGTATACTTCGTCGGTAGAGATATGAACAAATTTTTCAATTCCGTATTTTCTACAGGCATCAAGCATTACCTGAGTGCCTTTTACGTTGGTTTCTATAAAAGGTGTTGGGTCCTGGATGCTGCGGTCTACATGGGATTCAGCTGCAAAGTGGACTACCGCTTCTGGTTTCTCTTTGGCAAAGATTTCTTCTATGGCAGTTTTATCTGCTACATCTGCCTTATAGAATTTTATCCGGTCTCTTACTTCTTCTATCCTTCTTAAATCTCCGGCATAGGTAAGCTTGTCTACTATTATTAACTCGTGGTCATAAGCATACTTTCTCACAAAGGCACTGCCAATAAAGCCTGCTCCTCCGGTAACAAGGATCTTCATTTTTGACTCCTTTCAAGTTTGTTTAGTTTTTTATCTTTTATCTTTTTTATATCTTTTTTAGTTCTTTTAAATATTTTTCCGTAGATTCCTGCCAGGTTTCGGGAAGATAACCCAACAGGTTTTTTAATGGAAAGTTACTTAGTTTTGAGTATCTGGGTCTCTTGGCTTTGGTGGGAAAATCCTGACTTGCTGCCGGTATTAGTTCTCCCTGCCAGTTAAGGTAATCTAAAATGAATTTGGCCCAGTCGTACCTTGAGGCTTGGCCTTCCCCTGATAAATGATATAAACCATACTGTTCGGTTTTAATTAGGTCTAAGGTTATTTTCACGATTTCTTCAGTATAGGTGGGACTACTTATCTGGTCTGTTACTATTCTCAATTTTTCATTTTTGCTGGCCCAGCTTAGAAGCTTATAGATAAAATTTTGTTCGCCATCACCAAAGACCCAGCTGACCCGGATTACATAGGTTTTAGGATTATGTGTCAGGATTTCTTTTTCTCCCAAAAGTTTGGTTTTCCCGTAGTGGTTAATTGGCTTTGGCTGATCGGATATAAGGTATGGCTCTTCTTTTTCGCCATTAAAAACATAATCGGTGCTGTAATGGATCACAGTAGTTTGGTATTGGGCAGCTAAATTACCTATGTATCTTAATGCTATTCCATTTACCAAAAGAGCTTTTTCTTTTTCTTCTTCGGCTTTATCTACTTCGTTATAGGCTGCACAGTTTATTAAGTACTGAGGACGAAAGTTTAAAAAGAGCTCTTTTAGCCGGTGTAAATCAGTGATATCTAATTCTTTCCTGGTAAGAGGTAAGCATTCTATCCCTATGGATTGTAGCTTCTTGGTAAAGGCTTTTCCTAATTGTCCTCCAGCTCCAGTTATCACTACTTTTTTCATGTTCTTCTTTCCTTTAATTGATTTCTTCTGTTTATTTTTAATCAATTATGAATGGAGAGTTCTCTTTATTTTCCCAGCGTACTTCGTCTACCGGTTCTTTTCTTCCCCTGCCGGCATAGAGCTTATTGGGAGCATTGAAAACTAAACCGGGTTTGGTACTTATGTTTTTATACGCATGAACTACTCCCGGCGGTATGATGATTACTGCCGGGTTATCTTCACCAGCATAAATTATCTGACGGTTGCCAAATGTTGAACTGTCTTTTCGGTTGTCCCAGAGATAGATTTTAAAGTTGCCGGGGCCTATAAAAGCAAAGTAGTCGGTTTGTTCTTTGTGTTCGTGGGGACCACGAACTATGCCCGGTAAAGTCTGAGAAATATAGCTCATAACTGGCATTATTGTTTCTTCTATTTCATCCTGCCGAAAGAGTTCGCAAAGCCAACCGCGTTCATCTATGTGTTTTTTTAGAGGTCTTATTATTACCCCTTCAATTTCTCCTTTTTTAAATTCCACTATAACCGTACCTCCGCATCATCACCAATCATTAGTTTTACGGCTTTGTTTACGGAACCATCTTTTACCACTTTTGTTTTTCTTCCTATTAAGCTTTCATCAAGCCTTTCTACACCGATAATTTTCGAGTGGTCAAGAATTACCGAAAATTCTATGGCTGAATTTTCTACCAAACAGTTGTTGCCAATACTGGTATAGGAACCGATAAAGGAATTTTTAACTTTTGTATTTTTCCCAATTACTGCTGGGCCGCGGATAATGGAGTTTTCTATTTCTGCTCCTTCTTCAATTACTACTCTTCCGTTTATTTTTGTTTTCTCATCAATTTTTCCTCTTATATCCCTTTGTATTAAGTCATCTAATACTACCCGGTTTGCTTCCAGTAAATCGTCTTTTTTCCCGGTATCAAGCCACCAGCCGTTTATTTTATGAGCTTTAACCATGCCTCCCTGGTTTATTAATTCCTGGATTGCATCGGTAATTTCCAGCTCCCCTCTCCAGGAAGGCTTAATTCTGTCTATCGCAGAAAATATTTTTGATGAGAAAATATAAATACCAACCAAAGCTAAGTTTGATGGTGGCTCTTTTGGCTTTTCAATTAGTCTTTGAACTTTAAAATTTTCATCCACTACTGCTACTCCAAAGCGGGTTGGATCCTGTACTTCTTTTAATAATATCGTCGCATCATAGCGGTTTTCCTTGTATTCTTCTACAAACTCTTTAATTCCGGAGTTTATCAAGTTGTCTCCTAAGTACATGATAAAATCATCATCTTCAAGATAATCTTTGGCTACTTTTACCGCATGGGCAAGACCTAAAGGTTTTTCCTGAAGAATAAAAGTAAATTTTGCAGGAAAACCAGCATTTGTAATGCTTTTCTTGATCTCTTCCCCGGTTTCCGGGGCAATAATTACTCCAATATCAGTTATACCGGCATTAATTATGTCATCAATTACAAAGTGTAATATAGGCTTATTGGCTACAGGTACTAATTGCTTTGCTATACTATAGGTTAACGGGCGAAGGCGCGTGCCTTGACCGCCGGAGAGAATTAGGGCTTTCATAAAAATTCCCCTCTACATGTCAAAATTAATTTTTTCAATACTTTCCCCCACAGCTTCTTTATTCTCCCTCTCAATCTCCCGCCAGATTTCTTCCCGGTAAATGGAATAATGTTGCGGAGCAGTGATTCCAAGCTTTACCTGCCCCCGTTCGCTGTCAACCGCCAGCACGGTAATTTCTATTTCACCGTTAATAATAATTTTTTGGTTCACCTTTCTATTTAGTACCAGCATCGGCTTTCTCCTTTACCTTGCTTAAAGATATTGGATAACGAACAGGGTAGTTAGCCTCTAAAATTACCTGGCGGGCTATCTTTTCATGTAAATTAAAAACAACCGGTGCTTTTAAATTTATAATCATTTCTTGAGCTTCAGGCGGTATGCGCACGATATTTAAACTTAAGACTGGGGTTTCTTCAAATAATTTTAGAAGGCCTTGCTGTTCGCTACTCAACTCAACATGATAGTCAGCAAGTAGCTGTGACGGCTCAATTAAAATAAAGTAAATTTCCGGTTCCTCCACGGCTATTAAAAAGAAAAAAGGACTATTCTCCCGGTGCCGTATAAGTAAAAACTTCTTTAGATGACTAAAACCAGGAAGTCCTTCGGGAAAAGAAAATATTTGCGATTCATCGGCTTCAATTTCCCCAAAAGCCGGAGAAAAAAAACGCAAAATAAACACCACCTTAAAATTTAGAGATAAACATCAAGAAAAACAGAACTACTTTTTATAAATTTAATTTCCGGTCTTACCGAAGGAAGCATACGTACCGTAAGCTCGACATCTTGAAGTGGTGGAACAACGATATTTTCAATAGTATTTCCTTTTTCAAAAGCTGCTAATAAGTTCCCCTCTTCAACCCTTCTCGCGATTCCCTCAAGGGCCGCATCCATGCCTTTCTTAGCTTGAGCTCGCGAAAACTCTACCGGGGTTAAATACCCAATATCGGCCCGACAGCGAGTCGTATCGATTAATACCCGTACAACATTATTCATAATATCTCAACCCGCACTAAATTACCGTAAAAAATCTACTAATGTTGGTGGTAAAATCCTTGCCCCCACGGCTAATGCCGACCGATAAACGTTCTCCTGATTTTTTAAAGCAATAATGGTAGCGGCAATATCCGCATCTTCGGTTTTGGATAAAAGCTCTTTTTCCGTTTCCAGCTGGGCTAAAAGGCGGTTTTGCATTAATTCTAACCGGTTAGTCCGCGCCCCCACCTCGGCGCGAACGGCCAGTACACTGTTTAAATTATTGTCCAGGGAATCTAAATCCGAAGACAAAGCGGAAATGTCACCGTTAGTTAAATGATCGATTATTTGGTCCAAAGTGTTTATAACATCGGGAAAAAGTGGTGAACCCAGGGTATTAACCTGGACTTTAATGTTGCTCCCAATTTCAAAGTAAATTCCATCACTATTTCCCCGCCAATTACTGCCATCCCAGGGCTGGTTATCCACTTCTGTCCCACCAAAAATATACTTGCCGGCAAACTGGGTATTGGCTACAACGCCTACCTGCTCTTTAATTTGTTTAATCTCTTCAGCAATGGAATTCAACGACTCCTGGGGTAAACTGCTATTAGCTCCATACACGGTTAATTCTTTGACCCGCTGTAAAAGGTTGGTAAGTTCATTTAAAGCCGCATCGGTAGTATTAAGCCAATTTAAACCATCCTCGAGATTTCTCTGATACTGCTCTCCCTGAGTAATATCACTGCGGTACTTCATCGCCCGCAGTAGCTTCACCGGGTCATCGGACGGTTTGGTTAAAGCTTTACCGTTGGACAGCATTTGCTGGCTTTTTTCCATATCGGCCAGGGTGCGGTGCAAGTTATATAACATGTTATCCTTAAGTATTCCCGGGGTTATTCGCACCTACATTCCCTCCTTTACCGGCCCACTATGCCCATGCGGTTTATAACAATGTCCATCATTTCATCGATAGCGGTGACGATGCGGGCAGCAGCGCTGTAAGCATTTTGGTACAAAATCATATTGGCCATTTCTTCGTCTATAGAGACTCCGCCCGACTCCATCCGCTTGTTGTTTAAGTTTTTCGTTAAAAGCTGTTCGTTCTGGTACATGCGCTCGGCTTCCTGGGCATCAACCCCCAGGCGGGAGATGATGGTACGGTAAAAGTCATTAAAAGTTGCCGTTGGGGTAGTCGAACCGGGAAGTGTCATCGTAAGCTTGTCCTTTAACTGGGCGATAGCTAAAGCAATTTCGCCATCACCGGGACTGGGAGTTTTGGCAGCAGCAATGTTGTTTAAATTGGCACTTACTTCAGGAGCTAAAGCAATGGTTTGGGCATCGGTTCCGTCAAAAAAGTTGTATCCCGGATTGGTCATGGGTGAACCCAAAACATAACCCTGCGTATGAAGATTATTGGTTTCTATAATCAACGTCTGGGCCAGTGAATCGAGGTAATCTTTCATCGTTTGTACATCGACATCCCGGGCCGCAAGGTTGGCAGCCAGCTCCCCTTTTTGGGATGTTATGGTTACCGGCGTATCATCACTCCAAAAAACTTCAAAAAAGCCACTGGCGTTTTTCTCTATCTTAAACGAATCCACCGTTAAACCATCAACTAATTTTTTCCCACCGATGTCAATGGAAATAGTCCCATCCTGATTATCAATTAATGTGAAGTCAATAAGCTTGGCCAGCTTGTTTAAAAGTTCATCCCGCTGGTCCATCAGGTCGTTGGCGTTAAATTTGACAATATTTGTTTTAAAAATCTGGTCATTTATATCCCGAATCTGCCGGGCAATGGAATTTATTTCTTCAACATTAGCCTGAACCGCAAAATCAATATCATTTTGCAAGCTGTCTAACTGTCCCCGCAGGTGGTTAAAAGTTTCGACCAGAGCCTTGGCCGTTTGCTGCACCACCGCCCGGGTTGCGAGGTTTTCCGGGTTTTTAGAAAGCTCCTGCCAGGCATTCCAGAAGCGGTCCATTAGCTGATTTAAACCGGTATCGGAAGGTTCGTTGATTATTAGCTGAATTTTATCTAAAACATCAAACCGGGTTTCCCAGTAGCCTAAATTCATTAATTCCTTGCGGTACTCAATGTCCATAAAAGTATCCCGAACCCGTTCAATTGATGCCACCACTACCCCGGTACCTACCTGGCCCGGCTGCATCGGGGCAAAAAGGGAAGGCACTGGAAAGGGGGTATTGGGAGCAAAATTTACCCGCTGCCGGGTATAACCGGGCGTATTGGCATTGGCGATGTTGTGGGAAGTAATATCTAAAGCTAACTGCTGGGCCCGAAGGGAACTTAAAGCTGTTTCCAAACTTAAATTAAACATTTAAAATCCTCCTTAAACCTGCCGGTCCAGGATTGATGTATTGCCCTCCGGCAGTAAATTTTTCTGCAAAAACTGGTTAAAAGCAAGTTCCTGCCGTAAAAGAAGCGTCAGGGTTTCATTTTTTTCCTGCACTTTGCGGGCGTAATCTTTGAGCTGGGTAATTATTTCATCATCTTCTTTGCTTAAATCCTGACCGTACGTTGCCGCATACCGTTCTTTTTCTACTTCCGCCACTTCCGCCGCTATTCCCGCCATTTTTTGTAAGTTTCTGCTAAAATCTTCAATCTTTTGGTCGATTATGTTTTGAATTTGCTCTTCAATGATAACTAAAAGTTCGGCTAAAAGCCGAACTTCTTTCCGAAAAAGCTCCTTAATACCTTCCTCCATTTAAAATTCGCCCCATTCTTTTAACTTTGCAGCCAATTTTTCTACGTCAATTTGGTACTCTCCGGATAAAATCTTTTCTTTTATTTTACTTACCAATTCCTCCCGCACTTCGGGAATTTCCGCAAGTTTTTTCCTGAGTTTAAGGATTTCCTGCCCGCTTTCGGTTAAAACAACCTCATCGGTTTTGCTTTTATCGTTCCGTGCCGCCGAAGGAACCGCTTTAGCGTAAAGCTCCACTACATTCTTAAAATCTACTCCGTTTATCCTCATACTATCCCCTCATATCATTTTGGTGCTATCTAATACTTCGGAAAAAAATTTAATTTCTTTAGATATTAGCCGCAATTTCTTCAGCAATTGCCGATAGGGGCAAAACCCTGGAAACACCCCCTATATCTACTGCCGCTTTGGGCATACCGTAAACTACCGAAGTTTCTTCGTCCTGGGCAATGGTATAGCCTCCCCGTTCTTTGATAGCTTTCATCCCGAGCGCCCCATCCTTTCCCATGCCCGTTAGCAAAACTCCTATGGTTTTGCTGCCCGCAACTTCCGCTGCCGAAAGCATCGCCTCATCCACCGACGGGTAGAAATGAGCCGGCAAGTATTCCACCGGCTCAATTATTTTAGCTATTAAACTACTTCCGTACTTTGCAATTTTAAAGGTATAACCAGCAGGGGCCACATAGACCGTTCCCGGGAGCAACTGCTCGTCTTTTTCCGCTTCCTTTACCTTTAGCCGGGAAACTCTGGCCAGCTGGTCCGCCAGCGGCTTACTAAAACCGCGGGTAATATGCTGGATAATTACAATGGGCACCGGAAAGGTTTGCGGAAGTTTGGGAATGATTTCCCGTAAGGCCGGCGGTCCACCGGTAGAAGCACCTATCACCACCAATTGCCGGCCATTTTTACCAAGGATAACATTTTTGGGGTTAAGCGTCCCTCCGGTAAAAGGTTTCGGACGTTTTTTAGCTGATACAGCTATTTTTATCTTTTCTTTTAACTCAGAAATAACCTTATTCCAATCCCCATCTTTTGGTACAAAATCTACAGCACCATTTTCCAGGGCTTCAATAGTTGCCTTAGCTCCATGGGTTGTTAAAGAAGAAAGCATGATTACCGGTACCGGATAAACTTTGTTTAACTCTTTTAAGGTACTAAGACCATCCAGTACCGGCATTTCTAAATCCAGCGTAACTACATCGGGCTTAACTAATGGGATTTTCTTTAAAGCTTCCTGACCATTTTCCGCTTCCCCAACTATCTGGATTTCGGGCCATAAAGCCAGACTTGTCTTCAGCCGGAGACGGATTAAGGCCGAATCATCCACAATAAAAAGTTTATACCGCGACATTTAATTCACCTATTTCATTCTCCTGCAAAATCCCGCGGGCATCAATGATAAGACCGATCCGGCCATCGCCAAGGATTGTAGCTCCCGATAGACCCTTGACCTGACCGAGGTATTCACCCAGGGATTTAATCACAATTTCCTGTTCACCCAAAAGGTTATCGACAATCACGCCCAGTCGGTGATTACCGGTACCTAAGATTACCACAAAATACCATTGTTTTTGCTCCTGATCTTCGGGCAGATTAAAGAGCTTGGACAGGGAAATCAGCGGAAGCACTTTGCCCCGTAATAACATCACATCATAATCCGAAACCTTGCGGAGCTCTTCTTGACCGGCAATTAAGGTTTCCTGCACAAAATTTAAGGGAAATGCATAGATTTGCCCTTGATGCTCTACTAAAAGAGCCCGGATAATCGCCAATGTCAGGGGCAGGCGAATGGTAAACGTTGTCCCTTTCCCTACCTGGCTTTCCACCTGGACTTCACCGTTTATCTGCTCGATCTGGGATTTCACTATATCCATACCAACGCCCCGGCCGGAAATATCGTTGACCTTCTGGGCTGTCGAAAGCCCCGAGCGGAAGATTAGTTTAATGGCCTCTTTATCCGAAAGCATTTCCGCTTCCCGCTCGGATATCAGGCCTTTTTCCACCGCCTTTTTCCGAACCGCCTCGGGGTCAATCCCCCGCCCGTCATCTTCCACAGTAATCACTATATTATTTTCCAGGTAAGCTGCAGCCAGACGCAGCCGTCCTGCTCTGGGCTTTCCCAGCTTTTCCCGTTCTTCGGGAGGCTCTATCCCATGGTCCAAAGCATTTCTAATTAAATGAATTAACGGGTCCCCGATTACTTCGATGACGTTTCGGTCCAGCTCCGTTTCCTTACCTTCTACAATAAACTCAACTTCTTTATTAAGCTTCTGGGCTAAATCCCGCACCATGCGAGGAAAGCGGTTAAAAACCTGAGCAATGGGCAACATGCGGGCTTTCATAATTACATCCTGCAAATCGGTAGTAATTTGTCCGACATGGGACGATATTTCCGCTAAGGTCTCTACTAATTCATTATTTTCCCGGCTGAGAGTATAAAGTTTATCAATGACACTTAAAAGGCGAGTCCGGTCAATGACCAGTTCTCCCACCAGGTTCATTAATGTGTCCAGCTTCTGGACGTCCACCCGAACGGTTTGCGTTACCTTTTTCTCCTCCGCTGGAGCTACAGCGGAAGTTTTAGTTTTTACCTCTGCCGCCGGCTTTTCCACCGTTGCTGTTTTTTCCGAAACTATATCTTTTACGTCAGTTTTTTCTACCTTTTGCTCCTCGTTTCTTGCTTCTATGTTATCTTCTAACTGTTTTGCGATAATTTCCACCCGTTCTACTTCGGGGATAGTTAATAAGATGTTTTGCAGCCGGTCTTCGTCTTCGTTTGTTGCCAAATAAACGATAAAATCGTTGAAATCTTCTGTTTTTACTAAAATTTCCTCGGCAGGAACGGTTTTGATCACAGTTCCGAGTTCCTTTAATTGCTGCAATACGATAAATGCCCTGACCGATTTCATTACCGCAGCAGGATCAAGATAAACCTTGATTTCAGATAGCTGATACCCTTTTAACTCAAATTCCCTAATTTTTTCTATTTCTTCCCCAGAAAATTCCGCCGTCTCCCCTTCAGGAGCTTGAGTTTCGGAAGATTTAGCTCCCGTACCCGCCACCGCTTCCTTAAGTTTGGCTATAATCTCGGTGGTGTCATACTTTTCAGCATTTTCGGTCACGATTTCATCCCTCAAAATTTTTAATGCATCTAAAGCCTCAAAAAGAACGTTTATGAGGGAAGAAGTGGGCTTTAATTCGTTATTCCGCATCTTATCAAAGATATTTTCAATTTCATGGGTAAGGGAAGACATCTTGGTAAAGCCCATTACCGCCGAGGAGCCTTTAATGGTATGGGCAGCCCGGAAAATCTCCTGTAAAACTTTGGGATCATCTTCCCCCGACTGTTCTAACAAAAGTAAATTATCGGTTAATACCTGAATTTTTTCTTCCAATTCATCCAAAAAAACTGCCATTTCCGCATCGGAAAACACCACAGCTCACCTCAAATTTACATATTTGCTAAAGCTTCTTTTTCTTCACCTTTTAAAACCCGGTTTAAGTCCAGTAAGATAATCATCCGCTCGTCTTTAATGGCAATCCCCTGAATAAAAGACGAATCGATATCGTTAATCATGGAAGGGGTTGATTCGATTTCCACATCGTTTAAACGAAATACTTCCATCACCGAGTCCACAATCATCCCCACCGTTATTCCATCAACATCCACTACAATAATCCTGGTAGCTTTATCTCTTTCCACTTCCGGCATCCCCAGGCGTTTCCTTAAATCAATAACCGGGATAATTTTTCCCCTTAGGTTAATTACTCCTTCGACAAAGTAAGGGGTATTGGGAATTTTGGTGATATCGGTCATGCGAATGATTTCGTAGACCTGAGCAATGTCAACGCCGTACTGCTGCTGGTTTAAGGTAAAAATGACAATTTGCGCCTCACTTTTATTCGTTAAATTTTCAGCCATCCTTAAAACTCCTCCTCATTATTTCTTTATTTGGTATTAAAATAAGCTACCTGGGCCTTAATCTTATTGGAAGCCTCAACCAGGGTATGAGATGTTGCCGCCAATTCTTCGGTGGTGGCCGCCGTTTCCTGGATAACTGCAGAAATAGAGTTAATCATTTCCATGGTGCGATTAGCGCGCTCAGCAACTTCATAGCCATGTTTAGCAATTTCTTCAATCATTGCCACTACCGAATTAACCGCATTTAAAATCTGGTTGAAAGCATCTTTATTTTTGACCACCATTTCATTGCCATCGTTTATAGCCGCAAAGGTCTCCTGACTGCTCTTTTGAATTTCAAAAACCAGTTGTTCGATTTCTTTGGTGGATTTTGCCGAACGTTCCGCAAGCTTTCTAACATTTTCCGCCACTACCGCAAATCCCCGACCATGTTCACCGGCACGAGCCGCTTCAATTGCCGCATTAAGGGCTAAAAGGCTTGTTTGTTCGGCAATATCCTCAATAACCGCTAAAAACTCGGTAATCCTGGAGATATTGCTTCCCAGACGCCTGATCTCCCGGTTAATTTTTTCCATACTGGCGCTTAACTGGTCTACGGTTTTGGCACCGGTTTGCGCCTGGGCCATGGTTTCTTCCGAAACCCTGGCCGCATTGGCCGCTTGATTGGCAGCTTCCTGGATTCCCTGCACGATCTCATCAACTGCCGTAGTTGCTCCCTGAACTTGAGCCGCTTGCTCCGTTGCTCCCCGGGAGACCTGCTCCGCCACCGAAGCCACCTGATCGGAAATCCCGTACAAGTTTTCTAACTCCGAAGTTATTGTGGAAATTAGACTATTTAACTTTAAGACCATGTTATTTAAGTCTTTCGATAAATCCCCTAATTCATCATTTTGTTTAATTTCAACCGTACAATTAAGACAACCTTCTTCAACCTTATGCACGATTTCTCTTAATTTTTGTATAGAAACAATAAGGGGATTTGTAATAAAATAACCAATAGCCATCGCTAAAATTGCCGCCAAAACGGTACTGCCGCCCACGGCTCCGGCTGCAATTTTAAAGATTTTTAAAAGCTTTTCCCGGGCTTTGTTATCTTCTTTTTTAGCAGTATCTTCAAGTTTGTTTAAATGGTGCATTATATTCCGCGCATTGGTTTGGAGCATATTCATGGCGTTCTGAGTTTGCTCGAAATTGGTATTAGTAATATTTTTTTCTAATAAATTTTGGGATTTATTTAAAATAGCTGCAATTTCATCATATTGTTGCGTTTCTTCGCTGCTATGAGCCAATTTTTTGGCTGTGGTCAAAAGCCTGGAAATTTCCTGATAGTTTTTCTTTACCTCCGCCAGCCGTTTTGGATTCGGAAAAAGAAGGTAATCGGTGGCTGAGTTAAAAAATTGAAAAAGGGACGTTTTTAATTCCCCCAACCGCTGGAGTTCCCCTAAAAGTTCTTTATTTTGCTTTTCATGGCTCTGGTTTACCAGGTACGTAGAAAAGACCGCACCGGTTCCTCCTATCACCATCATCGAAGCCAGAATAAAAGTAAGGATAAACAGCTTGGCCCTGATACCTAAGCGCAGTTTAAATCCCCCCATTAATTCTCCCCCTTTAATTTTGTCCGGGTACTTTCCCGCTTTTTGGCTCCACCGGTTCATACTTGCTCCTCAAAATAACAATATCCACCCGCCGGTTCTTCTGCCGGTTTTGCTCTGAAGTATTGGGAACTTTAGGGCGATATTCTCCGTATCCTACCGCCGATAAACGATAGGGCGGAAAATGAAGCCCATCAATTAATTCATGGACAACCGAAGTTGCCCGGGCCGTGGAAAGTTCCCAGTTGGACGGAAATCTACTGTTGTTTATAGGCAGATTATCGGTGTGTCCTTCGATGCGAATATAGTTGGGAAGCGGTAAAAGAATTTCCCCGATTTGCCGCACAATAGCCCTTGCCTGAGGAGACAGCTCTGCCGAACCTAATTTAAATAAAATGGCATCTTTAAAGGAAATAACCACTCCCCTTTCTTCCAAGGTAGCCGTCACACTGGCATTCAAACCTTTCGCTTTTATGTACGACTCGACTTTAGCCTTGATCATCGCTAAATTAGCCGTTTCCTTCAAATCCTTTTCATCAACCGCCGGTAATTGCTCCTGGCTGGCTTTTCCCAGGTTGCCCTGTACAGTTGCATTGCTCCCGGTAACCACATCCGGTCCGGCATTGGTAAGCACAATTCCGCCCCCGCCTAGGGCTTTACTCAAAGAATCAGCAAGGGCACGAAACTTTTGCGCGTCAATATTAGAAAGGGCATATAATACAATAAAAAACACCATCAAAAGGGTAATCATATCCGCATAGGTAATGAGCCAGCGTTCGTGGTTTGGTTTTTTTTCCTCATGCTGACGCCGCTTCATTTAATTCACCCTTACCTTCTCTTAAGCTTTGCTCCCGGAGCTTGGGCTTTAAGAATGACCGGAGTTTTTCTTCAATTAGCATCGGGTTATGTCCTTCCTGCAGCGACACCAATCCTTCTAACATCATTTCCCGCACTAACAGTTCTTTTTTGCTTAAATTTTTTAGTTTTGCCGAAAAAGGCAGCCATAAGATATTCGCCGAAGATACTCCGTAAAGGGTAGCGGTAAAAGCCATCGCAATTGCCGGACCAAGCTTATCCGGGGTGGAAAGTTGCCCTAAAACGTGAACCAGTCCCATAACCGTACCGATAATCCCCATCGTCGGGGCATAACCACCGGCCGCTTCAAAAAATTCGGCCCCCACCCGGTGTCTTTCTGCAATAGCGTAAATTTCATTTTCCAAAATCGAGCGGAAAAGTTCCGGGTCGGTACCATCGACAATTAACTGTAAACCCCGGCGTAAAAAGTCATCCTTGATGTTGGGCAGGTCATTTTCCAGAGCCAGTAACCCTTCCCGCCGGGCTTTTTGGGCAAGCGAAACTATTTGTTTTACCACTTCCAGTTCGTTTAACGGCTTTTGAAAAAGCATGATTTTAAAGTACTTGGGAATTGCCAGTACCTCTTCCGTCGAAAAAGCAATGATACTGGCACCGATTGTTCCGCCAAAAATTATTAAAGCCGCCGAAGGTGCTACCAGGGCAGAAATAGTACCGCCTTCCATTAAAAACCCGGTTACCAGGGAAGTAAAAGCTAAAACTACCCCTAAAACCACCATTATTTCCATCTTTTCTCGCCCCTTAAATCTTTTTTTAAGCGTCTTTTAACCTAATTATACCAAATTTTTTAAAATATTTGTTTGTTTTTGTTACCCTTGCGTTAAAATTTGCGCAATACTTTCGTTAGCAACTTCGGGATACAAAACAATTTTCGTAACCATCAATTTATATTCTTCTGCCAGGGAAAGATAGTACGGTTCTACCGGCCGCCCATTATCGGCAATTACCCGAATTACCGGTCGATCAGGAAACCCCACAGGTGTTCCGGTAACTATGCCTTCAAGGCCATTATTTAATAAAACCTTTGCTCCCACCGGATAAACGGCAATAGACGAAGCAAAGCTTTTAACCGTATTCAGGTCAAATTCGCCGCCTCCAAGGGCTAAAACAAATTCGTAAACCTCTTTGGGATCTATGGGATCGCGATAAACTCTTTTGGAAGTCATGGCATCATAAACATCGGCCACCATGATTATCTTGGCAAATTTATGAATTTTATCGCCACTTAACCCCTGCAGATAGCCGCTACCATCCAGCCGCTCATGGTGCTGGATTACACCCTGAACCACACTGCTGCCAAAGTTAAGGTAACGGGAAACAATTTCGCCCCCTTTTTCCGGATGAAGCCGAATTATCTCCATTTCTTTCGGGGACAATTTTCCCGGTTTATTTAAGATGGTCCAGGGTACTTGGGTTTTGCCGATATCGTGTAAAAGACCGCTGATACCCAAATTGATAATTTCATCGTGTTTAAAGCCGGCTTTTAAAGCAGTGGCCATAGAAAGCAAGGCTACATTTACCGAATGAAAGTAAGTATAATCGTCAATATTCCGGATATCATAAAGGTCTAAAAGAAAACCCTTTTTATCCAAAAGCTCGGCTAACATTTCCGCTGCGATTTCTTTAAGTTGCTCCCGGTAATTGGCGACTTTAATCGCAAAATACCTTTCCTGCAAAATATCCTGATAAAGATTGTTTACCACATTTAAAGCCCGGCGCCGAACCATTTCAGAAATTACAAAGGCTTCGGTAAAATCATCCTTGCCATCGTAAATGTAAAGCCAGCTATATTTCAACTTTTTGAGCCGATTAATCATGACGGAGGTTAATACAGTCCCGGCATTAATTAAAATCCGTCCCTGCCCGTCCATTACCGGGTAACCAACTTTCAGACCGGGGATTAGATACTCGACGGGAATGCGACGCATATTTACACCTCTACCGCCATTATTTTTTTATTTTACAACACAGTTCCTGCTTTCAAAAGATATTTCGAACTTTTCCTCATCGAACTTTGGAAAATACTAAAACCCTCCTGCCGTAAGGTCGGCGGAGGGTTTTCGCTTAAAATTCCACCTTCGGCAGCTGGCTGGCATAGCAGGAGAAGCTGCTTTAGCCCCTGTAGCTTTGCGTCCCCAGTTTTCACCGGGTTTGCCTTTTTCGGAAAATGTTATTTAATTGCGCTTTACACCATTCTTGCCATACAGAATTAAATCATTAAACAGGAAAAATCGTCAAGAAAAATTTGCAGAATCGTTTTATTCTTCTTCTTTCTTGTTTAAGTTTGCTTTCTTAATAATTTCTTCCTGGAGTTTGGGCGGTACTTCCTGGTAGTGGCTGAAAGTCATGGTATAAAAGCCCCGGGCCTGGGTCATCGCTTTAAGGTCAATATTATATTTTAACATCTCGGCGTACGGTACATAGGCTTTAACCCTGGCCCAGCGGCCCTGGGTTTCCATGCCCAAAACATGGCCGCGTTTACCGTTAAAATCGCTGATTACATCCCCCATAAATTGCTCCGGTACCGTCACTTCAACAAGCATTACCGGTTCCAAAAGTACCGGATTGGCTTCCCTTACCCCTTTCTTGAAAGCCTGACTGGCCGCAATCTTAAAAGCCAGTTCGGAAGAGTCCACCGGGTGATACGAACCATCGTACAGTACCACCCGCACATTCATTACTTTATAACCGGCCAGTACTCCTTCATTTAAAGCTTCCCTTATTCCTTTTTCCACTGCCGGGAAATACTGTTTGGGAACGGCACCGCCAAAAATCTCTTCACCAAACTCAAACTCTTTATCCGGCAGGGGTTCTAATCTAAGCCACACATGGCCGTACTGACCCCGGCCACCGGTTTGCTTTTTATATTTACCTTCCACCTGGACCGTTTTCCGGATGGTCTCCCGGTAAGGCACCCGTAATTCTTCGGTTACCACTTCAACACCATACTTCCGTTTAATTGCTTCGAGAACAATTTCCAAATGGAGTTCCCCCATGCCGGAAAGGAGGTTCTGGCGGGTTTCCAGGTTTTTTTCAAGGCGGAGTGTTGGGTCTTCCTCCAAGGCGCGATGGAGGGCAGTGGAAAGGCGGTCTTCATCGTTTTTACTTTTGGGGAGAATGGCAATGGTCATGTTAGGAGTGGGATAATCTACCGGTTCAATTTCCACCGGTTTATCTTTTAAACTCAAAACATCGCCGGTACCGGTTTCGGAAAGCTTTATTAAGCAAGCAATATCTCCGGCATTAACCTCCTGGGTTTGAACTTGCTCTTTGCCCCGCATATAAAGGATATGGCCGATTTTTTCCGGTTTATCCTTATTAAAGTTATAGAGAATAGTTTCCGGTTTTAAAGAGCCCCCCAAAACTTTAACAAAGTTAATCCTGCCTACATACGGGTCAGCTAATGTTTTAAACACATAAGCCACCGGGTGATCGTAACTTTTTTGGGGAGGCGGCAGCAGTTCACAGGAAGCATCCAACAAATCTTTAATGCCGATATTTTTTGTGGCAGAGCCCACAAAAAGAGGGTAAAGTTTGCCGGCCCGTACCCCTTTTTTGAGCCCCAGGGCAACCTGCTCAGGGGTCAGTTCCGCTCCATCCAAATACATCATTAAGAGCTCATCATCATTTTCCGCCGCAGCTTCCGTTAATTGCAGCCAGGCTTCCATCACCCTCTCTTCATACTCGGCCGGTATTCCACTTTCGGTTAAGTTGTTGCCGTCAAAAATGTATGCTTTATTTCTTAAGATATCGATATATCCTTTAAAGTTTTCCCCTTCGCCAATCGGTAAATGAAGGGGTACTACTTTAGCCGAAAGAATCTCCCGGATCTGATTTAACGTTTTTTCAAAATTGGCATTTTCCCGTTCTATTTTGTTAATAAACACAAAACGCGGCAAACCAGCATTGTCTGCAAGATTCCAGACCACTTCCGTCTGAATCTCCACGCCGGACGCCGCGCAAACCACAAATATTGCCCCTTCTACAACTTTTAAAACACTTTTTACCTCACCGATAAAATCCGCATACCCCGGAGTATCGATAAAGTTTAACTTATGGTTGTTCCACTCGCAGGGCACAAGGGAAGCGTGAATGGTCACCTTCCTTTTAATTTCCTCGGGGTGGTAGTCGGAAACAGTATTTCCGTCCTCCACCCGGCCCATTCTCTTCAATACTCCGGTGTTGTAAAGTAAAGCTTCGGTAAGACTGGTTTTGCCCGCCCCGCTGTGGGCAAAGATACCGATGTTTCTTAAAAACTCTGTAGGGTAGCTTTTCATTTAAAAGCCCTCCTAAGGATTTTTTATTAGTAATATATTATTTCAGCATAATTTCGGGTTTTCCTTTTATTTTTTTGAAATTTTTTTAATTCTACGGGAATTTCCGGAAGCATAAACTTTTTTAACAACGGCTAAATTCATCGGGTAAAGGGGTAACGGTATGTCTCTTTTGTACGGAACTCTTTTAATGAGTTTCGTAAGCTTTTTAAATCGTATCTTGGGTTTTGTTTACCAGGTCTTAATCGTAAGACTCCTCGGGGCCGAAGGTATCGGCTACTATAATATGGCCTATCCGGTTTTCGTTTTTCTGCTCGTACTCTCAACCCTTGGTATACCCCTGGCCCTCTCCCAAACCATTGCCCAGGAAGGTTTTAAAAACCGGGCTCATAGTAAAAACCTTCTTTTCTTCTCCATAATTTTCCTTTTGTTGTTTAGCCTTACCGTTTTAGGGCTGTTTTTTTCCTTGCTTCCCCTAATTCGGCATCTTCTATTTCCTTCGGAATATAGTTTTTACGCTTTTTTATGGTTGATACCCTCAATTCCGGTAATTGCCGTCTCCTCAGCTTTAAGAGGATATTTTATCGGCCTTTTACGCTGGAATATTCCGGCCCTGGCGCAAAATATCGAACAAATCGTTAGAATTTTGGTCTCCCTAAGTTTAACCTCAGCCTTTATTAACATAAGCTTAAAAGATGCTCTCCGCGGTCCTTCCCTGGGAGTCCTTGCCGGAGAAACCGTTGGCCTTCTGGTAGGAGTAGCATTTTTGGATAAAAAATCATGGTTTTCCCCGAAAATTCCCCTAAATTACCTTCGCAAAATCTTTTCCCTGGCAATTCCCGTGACCCTTACCCGGGTGATGGCCACCCTCCTTTCGGCTTTAGACGCTCTTTTAATCCCAAAGGCATTGGTCCTATCCGGCCTATCCTTTCGGGAAGCCACCGCCACATACGGTTTATTTTCGGGAGTGGCCATGACCCTTCTTTTAACGCCGGCAGTTATTACCAATACCCTTTCTACCACTTTAGTGCCCGGTATTGCTGAGGCCTTCGGTCAGGAAAACTTTTCCTTAATAAGAAGCCGGAGTTTTTATGCTTTTAAGCTTTCCCTCATCGCCGGTCTTCCCGTTACGGCTATTTTGCTGTTATACGCCGCTCCCCTTACGGCTTTACTCTTTAAATATCCCGAAGCCGGTCAATTGGTGGTAATTTTAGCTTTAAGCGGACCTTTTTTGTACTGGTACCAAACGGTTACCGGCATCTTTCAGGGTCTGTCCCAACCCCAAACCCCTTTTTACATTTTGTTAGGAGCAAGCGGAGTTAAAATCCTGTGCCTTCTGCTTCTAACCCCCAGGATAGGGATTACCGGCACGTGTCTTTCTTTTGCCCTTTACCATTTTCTCCTTTTCATCTTAAGTTTGTGTGCCTTAAAACTTAAGCTTCGCACTTTAACTTACGACCAAACCCTTTTAAAAGTGATTTTTGCTTTTCTCGGCTCCCTTGGCCTGGGTTATGGCTTTTCGAAAATTTTCAGTCCCGCCATCCCCTTTAACCTTGTTTCAGGGATATTGTTTGTTGGTACTTCTTACATCTTACTCCTGCTGGTTCTGGGCGGGATTACCTCTTATGAATTAAGCCGTTTATACCGGCTTTTTAAGCGATAGGAACAATTTTTCGAGCAAAGAGGCGCCCGTCTTTTTCCTGCGCCCAAATTTGGACAAACTTTTTGGTTAAACTCCAGAACGATTTACCGTACAGGGATGCTGGAACTAACACTTCGTAAAATTCCTGCTGGTTTTCCAGAGTAAGGGTTAAAAACGGTTCTCCTTTGCGCGTATAGCGGCGGCGACCAAAAGTTACCTCTCCGGTGATGATTAATCCCTCCCGTGTTTTTTCGACTTTTGCCTCCAAATCCAACCAGAATTTAACACCGATAACTTTCTGAGCTTTTTTAAGATAATCGCCGGCCTCTTTTTCCTTTTTCAGGGAAAAGTTTGGTTCCGCAAAAAGACCGGGGATTGGTTTAAAAAGTTTATAAACCTCCAAACAATAAAGAAGACTTTCCCGGCTTACCCCAAAACCGTCAAAAGCTCCGGCTAAAATGAGGTTTCTTATTGTTTCGACCGAAAGCTTGTGCCCCGCCCGCTGCCAGAAATCCCAAAAAGACGTGTAGGGCCTTGTTCTCCCTTCTAAAATTATCGAAGCCGCTTTGGGGCCAACCCCTTCGATATCTTTAAAACCTATTCTAATCCCGTCTTTAACTTCGGTAAAACCGTACTGGCTTTCGTTAATATCCGGAAGCAGGATTTTAATCCCTCTTCGTCCAGCTTCCCTCAGGTAAAAGGACGGTGGATAAAATCCCCCCTCGGAATTTAAAAGTAAGGTGAAATAAGTTTTGGGCCAATGGGTAATAAGGAAGGTGGAGTAATAAGCCAGATAAGCGTATGATACGCCGTGGGCTTTATTAAATCCGTAACCGGCAAAGTTTTGTAACAGGCTAAAAATTTTTTCCGCGTCAGCAGCCGAATAACCGTTTTTTACCGCTCCCATCATAAACTCTTCTTTAAGTTCCGCCATAATCTTTCGGTCGTGTTTGGACATCGCTCGCCTGAGGTCATCACTTTTGGCAAGATCAAAGCCGGCAACTAACGCCGCTATTTTAAGCACCTGTTCCTGGTAAAGAACTAAACCGTGACTTTCCTCTAAAACCGGTTTTAAAGCGGGATGAGGGTATACCGGAGGGGCTTTTTGGTGTTTGGCTAACAGATAGTTGTCCACCTGTCCGCTCTCTAACGGTCCCGGGCGAAAAAGGGCCAGCACCTGGGCTAACTCTTCAATATTCCGGGGAGCAACTTTACCAAGATAATACCGCATACCATCGCTTTCCAGCTGAAAGCAACCGATGGTCTGGGCCTTTTTAATCCTTTTCCAGGTTTCCCCGTCGTTTAGGGGAATAGAAGCGTTCCTTCGACTCCGGTGGACAACGGTTAACAGCCTTAAACCCAAAAGGTCCACTTTTAAAAATCCTAACCGTTCCACATCATCCTTATCAAACTGGGTAATTTTCTCACCGCGAAAAGAGGAGGCCAGGGGAATTTGCTCTAAATCTTCCCGGCGAGCCACTACCAACCCGGAAGCATGAACCGAAAAGTGCCGGGGATGTCCTTCAAAAAACCGGGCTAAAGTTAATAGCTTACGCATTACCGGATCTTCCAAAGCCTTACGTACCTCCGGCAAAGCCTTGAGAGCTTTTTCAATGCTGCTCCCGCCAAAAGCCGGGAGAAGAGGGGTTATTTTGTTAAGTAAAGGTTCGGGATAGCCCAAAGCCTTTGCCACTTCCCGCACCGCACCCCGGGCGGCAAAGGTTATTACCGTACCGATATGGGCTACTCCGTCATCGCCGTATTTTTGGAAAAGATAGCGGATAACTTTCTCCCGGTCCAGATGGCCAAAATCTAAATCCACATCGGGTAAAACTTTCCGCCCGGGGTTCAAAAACCGTTCAAACAAAAGACCGTGTTTTAGAGGATCAACCTCGGTAACGCCTAAAAGATAAAGCACAAGACTTCCTGCGGCCGAGCCCCGTCCGGGACCTAAAGCTAAATCCTGGGATTTAGCAAACCGTACCAAATCATGCACGATTAAAAAATAGCCTGCAAGCCCCAAGCGTTTTATGATCTCAAGTTCATAGTTAAGCCTCTCTTTTACTTCCCGGGAGACCCGGCCATAGCGCGCATAGGCCCCTTCAAGGCAAAGCTTTCTTAAATACTCATCCTTTTCTTCCGGACAGGTAAACTCCGGAAGTTTCAAGTCATCCCCGGGAAAAAAGTCTCCAACTTTTTCGGCAATTTCCAGGGTGGTCTTTAAACTATGGGCAACAGGCGCAAAAATCTTCGCCATCTCGTTTGGCGAAAGATAGTAAGCATAAGGGGAAGTTCTTTGAGGAATCTGGTCTAAAGTTACATTGTTTTTCATAGCGCAAAGCAGCCGGTAGAAGAAATAATGGTTTTTTTCTAAAAAGCGGGGATTGCTGCTTCCGGCAAGTTTTAACCGGTATTTTTTTTCGATGGCTAAAAGGGCTCTGATGTTTTCGGGATTAGTTAAAAGATCGTCTACCTTTGCCAGGAGGTAAAAATCATCGCCAAACGCCTCTTTAAAATTAAGAACATTTTTTAACCCCGCCGCTAAAAACTCTGCCCCGCCAAGGATGATAAGGCCCCGGGCTTCCAAAATTTCGGCAAGGGACAGTACTTCCTTGCCAAAATACTTTTGGGTAGCTGCCCGCACCAAAAATTTATACCCTTCATTATCCCGGGCGTAAAGCCAGAGGGTTCCTGCCTCACTTTTAACTTCAAGCCCTAAAAGAAGCTTTAAATTAAAATTTTTCGCGGCAAAAAACGCTTTGGCAGCGCCAAAAAGATTGGTATCGGCAATGCCCACTGCTTTTAAGCCCAGGCGAGCGGTTTTCTCCATTAAACCGTCAAGCTTAATACTGCTTTCCAAAAAGCTATATCCGGTTTTAATGTTTAATGGCACATACTCTATCATAAAACTTCCCTCTTTCGAATGTATGTTCGATTTTATTATACAAAAAAAATAACACCGTTACCACCATTTTGCGAAAATATTTACCGTCTCCGTCAGCAATAATAAAAATAAAAAGAAGGGGTGAAACACAGATGGCAAAATTTACTCC